>NZ_JBHVXZ010000086.1:0-43701 GCF_042881395.1 Amycolatopsis sp. NPDC058278
TTTGGGGCGCGCGGTGTGGATGCGCCAGAAGCGGTACATCCCGGCCTTACACCCCCCCCCGTACGGCCCCCTCCCCCGACCCCGGGTAGCGGGCCCTTCGTCGTCTCGGACGCAGTGAAGATCGTCCGAACGGCGGTGATCCACCGTAAGTCCTCAATGGACAGACACAACACCTCCGATCCCAATAGCGCTGAATGTCCTATTTGGGACGTATTGCTACTTGCCGATAAGACCGTACGTTCGTCGCTTGTTCACGGGGCTTTCACACCGGATGCTGATTTCCGCTAAGCCGCACCATTTTTCCCCGTCGTCCCCGTTCTCGGCCCGGCTCGACCCCGGGCCGGTTCGCCCTGCCCGGAGGAGATCCCCCGATGCACCTGAGACGTCCATTCGTCTTGGCCGCGAGCGGCGCCCTGATCGCCGCGGTGTGCACGACCACCGCCGCCCAGGCCCAGCCCGCCACCCCGAACGCCGTGCCGGACGCCCAGACCCTGGCCGTGTCGGCGGCGGCCGGGCTCGTGGCGAGCCGGCCCGCCGCGCTGCACGCGAGCGCGGACGACGTTTTCCTGGCCCAGAAGGCGATTTCCGCGACCAACGGCCTGAAGTACATCCCCTACGAGCGCAGCTACAAGGGCCTGCCCGTGGTGGGCGGTGACTTCGTGGTGGCGACCGACTCGACCGGCCAGGTGCTCGGCACCTCCGTCGCCCAGGACCAGACGATCAACCTCGCCGACACCACCGCGAAGGTCTCGAAGGCCGCGGCCGAGGCGACCGCGCGGCAGCAGCTGTCCGCGGTGGACAGCGTGAGCCCGGCACAGCAGGTCGTCTTCGCGCTCGGCGCCCCGACGCTGGCGTGGAAGAGCACCGTCGTCGGCCGCGACGCCGAAGGGCCGAGCCGGCTCGACGTCATCGTCGACGCCGCCACCGGGAAGGTCCTCAAGACCCAGGAGCACGTCCTCAACGGTGACGGCACCAGCGCGTGGAACGGGCCGAACCCCGTGCACCTCGACACCACGCACTCGGGCAGCACGTACTCGCTGAAGGACCCCGCCATCACCAACACGTCCTGCCAGGACGCGGCCAACAACACGACCTTCAGCGGACCGGACGACCTCTGGGGCAACGGCACCGCCAGCAACCGCGAAACCGGCTGCGTCGACGCGCTGTACGCGGCCCAGACCGAGAACAAGATGCTCTCGCAGTGGCTGGGGCGCAACGGTTTCGACGGCAACGGCGGCGGCTGGCCGATCCGCGTCGGCCTGAACGACCAGAACGCCTACTACGACGGCACCCAGGTCCAGATCGGCAAGAACACCGCCGGCGGCTGGATCGGCTCGATCGACGTCGTGGCGCACGAGCACGGCCACGGCATCGACGACCACACCCCGGGTGGCATCTCGGGTGCGGGTACCCAGGAGTTCGTCGCGGACGTCTTCGGCGCCTCGACCGAGTGGTTCGCGAACGAGCCCGCTCCCTACGACCAGCCGGACTTCCTCGTCGGCGAGCAGGTGAACCTGGTCGGTTCCGGCCCGATCCGCAACATGTACAACCCGTCGGCGCTGGGCGACAAGAACTGCTACGACAGCAGCGTTCCCAACGGTGAGGTGCACGCGGCCGCCGGCCCCGGCAACCACTGGTTCTACCTGCTGGCCGAGGGCACGAACCCGACCAACGGGCAGCCGACCAGCAGCACGTGCAACAGCTCCACCGTCACCGGCCTCGGCGTGCAGACCGCGGTGAAGATCTTCTACAACGCGATGCTGCTCAAGACCTCCAGCAGCTCGTACCTGAAGTACCGCACCTGGACGCTGACCGCGGCGAAGAACCTGTTCCCGGGCAGCTGCACCGAGTTCAACACCGTCAAGGCGGCGTGGGACGCGATCAGCGTGCCGGCGCAGTCGGCCGACCCGACGTGCTCGGCGACCGGCACGGTCACCGTGTCCAACCCGGGCAACCAGTCCACCACGACCGGTGGTTCGGTGAACCTGCCGCTGTCGGCTTCCGGCGGCACCGCGCCCTACACCTGGTCGGCCACCGGCCTGCCGGCCGGCCTGTCGATCAACGCCTCCACCGGCACGATCTCGGGCACCGCGACCACCGCGGGGACCTCGAACGTCACGGTGACGGCGAAGGACGCGGCCAACAAGACCGGCTCGGCGTCGTTCACCTGGACCGTCGGCACCACCGGCGGCTGCTCCGGCCAGAAGATCGTCAACGGCGGCTTCGAGTCGGGCAGCGGCAGCTGGACCGGTACCACCGGCTCCATCGGCCAGTGGGGTTCGCAGGGCCAGGCCGCGCACGGCGGCACCTACTCGTCCTGGCTCGACGGCTACGGCTCCACCACCACCGAGTCGATCGCGCAGTCGGTGAGCATCCCGGCGGGCTGCCACGCCAGCCTGACGTTCTACCTGCACATCGACACCGCGGAGACGACCACCTCCACCGCCTACGACAAGCTGACCGTGGCCAACGGCAGCACGACGCTGGGCAGCTACTCCAACCTGAACAAGGCGTCCGGGTACGCGCTCAAGACCATCGACGTCTCGTCGGCGGCCGGCGGCACCCTCGCGCTGAAGTTCACCGGCACCGAAGACAGCTCGCTGCAGACCTCGTTCGTCATCGACGACGTGGCCGTCACCCTGAGCTGACGCTGAATCACTGACGCGGGGAGGCCGGGTGAACCGGCCTCCCCGCTTCGCGTTTTTCCGGAGCAGAATCGGCGGATGGACACCGAAGAGCTGCGAGCGACCCAGGCGCCGCTGAAGGACAAGTACCGCGAAGATCCGGAGAGCGCGCTCGTCACGCTGCACGCCGACGCCGAACTCGACGGCCTCGGCATCTCGTGCAAGGTCGAAACGGGACGCGCGGTCGTCGAAGCCGGGCTGCACCCGGCCACCGGCGGCGACGGCACCCTCGCCTGTTCGGGCGACATGCTGCTCGAAGCGCTCGTCGCGTGCGCGGGCGTGACACTGCGGGCCGTCGCGACGTCGCTGGGCCTGACCGTCCGGGGCGGGCGCGTCCGGGCCGAGGGCGACCTCGACTTCCGCGGCACCCTCGCCGTGGCGAAGGACGCCCCGGTGGGCTTCCGCGCCATCCGGCTGTCGTTCGACCTCGACACCGACGCGAGCGAGGACCAGCTGGCGACGCTCAAGAAGCTGACCGAGCGCTACTGCGTCGTGTTCCAGTCGCTGCGGACGCCCCCGGAGTTCGCCGTCACGCTTTCGGCGAACTGAGCCGGCTCAGGGAGAAACCCGGAGGACAAACCGGGCAGCGTGGCCTAGCTTGTCGGGGTCACCTGAAGGGGGAGCCGCCATGCCACAGCCGGGACCGGACCCAGCCGTCCGGGTACGCGGGCTCGTGAAGACCTACGGGACGACGCGCGCGCTCGACGGCGTCGACCTCGACATCCCGGCCGGGCAGGTGCTCGGCCTGCTCGGCCCGAACGGCGCCGGGAAGACCACCACCGTGCGCATCCTGACCACGCTGCTGCGCCCGGACTCCGGGTCGGCGCACGTGGCCGGGTACGACGTGCTGGCCGAGCCGGACGAGGTGCGGCAGCGGATCGGGCTGTCCGGTCAGTACGCCGCCGTCGACGAGAACCTCACCGGGTTCGAGAACCTGTACATGGTCGGGCGGCTCTACGGCCGGAAGAAGGCCGCGGCCCGCTCGCGCGCCCGGGAGCTGCTCACGCGGTTCCGGCTCGAGGAGGCCGCCGACCGGCCGGCGAAGGGCTACTCCGGCGGGATGCGGCGGCGTCTCGACCTGGCCGGCGCGCTGGTCGCCGAGCCGACCGTCGTCGTGCTGGACGAGCCAACCACCGGCCTCGACCCGGGCGGGCGGCTCGACACCTGGCAGGTCATCAAGGAGCTCGTCGCCGACGGCACGACCGTGCTGCTGACCACGCAGTACCTCGAAGAAGCCGACCAGCTCGCCGACTCGATCGTGGTGATCGACCACGGCCGGGTGATAGCGCGAGGTACGGCGGACGAGCTGAAGGCCCAGATCGGCGGCGAACGCCTGGAGCTGGTCGTCGCCTCGGCCGCGGACCTGCCGGCCACCCTGGAGGTCCTGCGCGAGGTGGGCACCGGCGAGCCGTCCGGCGACGACCACACGCGGCGGGCCGAAATCCTGGTCGACACCGGGCCGAAGGCGCTGATCGAGGCCTTGCGGCGGCTCGATTCCCACGGCATCACGGTCCAGGACGTCGGCCTGCACCGCCCGACGCTGGACGACGTCTTCCTGTCCCTGACCGGCCACGGCGCCTCGTCGACCGAGGGGGTCTCGAAGTGAATGCGCTCGCGAAGGGCATTTCCGACGGCGGCATCGTCACGTGGCGCAACCTGATGAACGTCCGCCGCAACCCCGACTGGCTGATGGCGGCGACGCTGCAGCCGATCATGTTCGTGCTGCTGTTCGCCTACGTCTTCGGCAACGCGATCGGCGGCGAAGCGGGCGGCGCGGCGTACCGCGAGTTCCTGATCGCCGGGATCTTCGCCCAGACGGTGGCGTTCAACTCGGCGTTCACGGTCATCGGCTTCGCCAACGACCTGCAGAAGGGCATCATCGACCGGTTCCGCTCGCTGCCGAT
Source organism: Amycolatopsis sp. NPDC058278 (assembly GCF_042881395.1). Taxonomy (NCBI): domain Bacteria; kingdom Bacillati; phylum Actinomycetota; class Actinomycetes; order Pseudonocardiales; family Pseudonocardiaceae; genus Amycolatopsis; species Amycolatopsis sp. NPDC058278. The sequence goes on from NZ_JBHVXZ010000086.1 coordinate 4,589, forward strand.
GTCCCGCATCGCGGTGGTCCTCGGCCGCACGACGTCGGACCTGGTGGTCAGCGTGGTGGCGCTGATCGTGATGTCGGCGTGCGGGCTGCTGGTCGGCTGGCGCATCCGCGGCAGCTTCTGGGACGCGCTGCTCGGCTACCTGGTGATGCTGATGTTCGCGTGGGCCCTGTCCTGGGTCGGCGCCCTGATCGGCCTGGCGGCGCGCAGCGTGGAGGTGGCGCAGAGCGCGGGCCTGATCTGGATGTTCCCGCTGAGCTTCATTTCGTCGGCGTTCGTCCCGACGGACACGCTCCCGGCGTTCCTGAAGGCGATCGCGGACTGGAACCCGTTCACGGCGGTGATCAACGCGACTCGCGACTTGTTCGGCAACCGCTTCGGCGCCCCGCCGACGGGCTGGCCGGCGGAGCACGCGGCGCTGTACGCGATCTTGTGCTGTCTGGCGATCATCGCGATCTTCGCCCCACTGGCGACGGCGCGCTACCGCCGGGTGGCGAGCAAGTAGGCCGCGGCTACTTCTGCAGCGGGAGCTTGGTCAGGCTGAGGCTGCCGAGCAGGAGGAGCGTGATCGCGACCGCGAAGTAGCACAGGAGCCAGAGGGAGGCCGCGAGCCGGGAATACCGGTCGACGGCGTCGGCAGTTCGGGCGGCGAGCGAAATCCAGTGCCGTTTCGGAGCCGCGTGCTGCACTGGGACGCCGTCCTGGTCGAAAGCCCCGACTGCCTGCGCCACGGCCGCCGGGAGACGGGGATCGGCCGGACCGGCCAGGACGGCGACCACATCCTTGAGCATCGCGGTCATCTCGTCTGGGCACGCCCGGGCCAGGGCCTTCGTTCCCGCGAGGAACGCATGGATCCGGCCGCTGCAGGCGCGCAGGATCGAGGCGATCGGATGCTGTGTGAAAGCCAAGTCGATCCGCGCGGCCGCGGCGTCCAACGCCCGCGCGGCTCGGGCGAGAAGAACTCGTCTTTTGCCGAGAACACGTCGCCGGGCAAGGTTCTGCTCCGCTGTACGTTCGTAGTCAGTCCTCTTCGGACAGCTCCACGATCGGGATCACCCGCCTGGCCTGCCGGGCCTTCGCCTGGTGGTCCGCGAGGAACGGGTAGTGCTTCTCCAGCTCCGTCCACGTCCGCACGTAATCCGCCCCCAGCAGGGGCAGTGCCTCCGCGTCGAACGATCGGCCGTCCACCTCGACCCGCACCCGGGAGTCGGCCTCGAGGTTCAGGTACCAGTCCGGGTGACGGGGCGCGCCGATGTTGGACGCCACCACCAGCCACCGGGAGCCGTCGCGGTGCACCATCATCGGGACCGTCCGGGGCTCGCCGGAAAGCCGGCCCGTCGTGGTCAGCAGCGCCAGGCGCTCGCGGTGCATGCCCTCGACCTCGCCGCCCGCGCGAAACTGCTCGATCACCCGGCGGTTGGTCTCCCGGACGTCCACGACGGTCACCGGTCGTAGTACCGGGTCGGCGGGTCCTGCTGGGTCCACTGCTGTCGGGTCGGCGGGGGTGCCGCGCTCTGCTGGCTGCGACGCCGGTGCAGGGTGCGGGCGCTGGCCGCCATGCTGTTCACCACCGCGGCGATGACCAGGCCGATCACCAGGTTGATCACCGCCGTGGCGATCTTCGCGCTCGGCGCCACCGTCAGGGTCAGCGGCAGCACCACCGCGATCAACGTCACCAGCACCATGATCCAGCCGAAGAACTGGGACGGCGCCGGCGTCGCCACGCTCAGCAGGTGCATCAGCCCGGTGGCGAGCAGGGCCACCGCGGCGGCGACCAGTGCGTACGTCGTGGTGCTCGCGTTGCCCCAGACGCCCTCGCCTTTTGGGGCGAGCACTTCGACCTCGAAGATCCCGCGTGCGATCAGCAGCCCGACGACCGCGAGCAGGGCCGCGACCACCGCCGTCGCCACGCCGCCCGCCCACAGGCGGCGCGCGTCGATCCCCGGGCGGACGTCCTGGGGCTGGTTCCCGTAGTAGTCGGACATCAGAGCCTTCCTGGGTCGGCTGCGCCTCTCACCCCGATTGTCCCCCGTTTCGGCCCCGGCCGCGATTTGCGCTGGAGTGCACTCCAGCTCGTAGCGTCGGATCCATGACCACCGCACAGCACAAGATCGGTTCGGGCTTCGGCGCCACCACCACGGCCGCCGAAGCCGTCGCAGGCGTGGACCTCACCGGGAAGCTCGCCGTCGTCACCGGCGGGTACTCCGGGATCGGCCTCGAAACCACCCGCGCGCTGACCGGCGCCGGCGCCCACGTCGTCGTCCCGGCCCGCCGCCGGGAGACCGCCGAGGAAGCGCTCGCCGGCATCGACGGCGCCGAGGTCGACGAGCTGGACCTGGGCGACCTGGAGAGCGTCCGCGCCTTCGCCGGGCGCTTCCTGGCGACCGGACGGCGGATCGACCTCCTCATCGCCAACGCCGGCGTCATGGCCTGCCCCGAGACCCGCATCGGGCCGGGCTGGGAAGCCCAGTTCGCCACCAACCACCTCGGCCACTTCGCGTTGGTCAACCGGCTGTGGCCGGCGGTCGCCGAGGGCGCCCGCGTGGTTTCGCTGTCCTCGCGCGGTCACCACTACTCGCCGATCCGGTGGGACGACGTCCACTTCGAGACCGGCTACGAGAAGTGGCAGGCCTACGGGCAGGCCAAGACGGCCAACGTGCTCTTCGCCGTCCAGCTCGACCAGCTGGGCGCCGAGAAGGATGTCCACGCGTTCGCGCTGCACCCCGGCGGCATCATGACGCCGCTGCAGCGGCACCTGCCGCGGGCGGAGATGATCGAACGCGGCTGGATCGACGAGGCCGGCAACTACCTGGTGCGGTTCAAGACTCCCGAGCAGGGCGCCGCGACCACGGTCTGGGCGGCGACCTCGCCGCAGCTGGCCGGGCTCGGCGGGCTGTACCTGGAGGACTGCGACGTCGCCGAGCTCGCGCCCGACGGCGCCGAAGGCCTCGCCGAGTCCGGGGTCCGCCGGTACGCCGTCGACCGCGAGCAGGCCGCGCGCCTGTGGACGCTGTCGGCCCAGCTCACCGGCGTGGACGCGTTCGCGCAGCGATGATCGCGCCCTGATTGTCACGTCGGCGGGGCCCCGGACGATACTTTGTTCGTGATCTTCCGACGTTTGCCGGTCACGGGACCGGGGTACCTGCCGCCCGTGGCCGACGAAGCCGGGAGAACGGGGCACCCGCCGACGAGCGACGGGGCGGGGGTCACCTGTGGCCGTTACGCCCTCGGTGAATTCACCATCACCCCGCGCAGCCCCCTGGACGACGAGCGGCCGCCGGGGCTGCTGGGCGGGCGCTACGAGGTCGGCAGGCTGATCGGCAGCGGCGCCACGGCCCGCGTCTACCGGGCCTACGACGTCCGGCTGACCCGCGAGGTCGCCGTCAAGATCTACGACCGGGACGCGGTGGCGCTCGACCAGCGGCGCCGGCTGCGCGAGATGACGATCCAGGGCAGCATCAGCCACCCGGGCGTGGTGGCGCTGCTGGACAGCGGCGACGAGAACGGCCGGACGTACCTGGTGATGCAGCTCGTCGAGGGCGAGAACCTCGCGGAGCGCCTGCTGAGCGGCCCGATGCCGGCGGCGGACGTGACGGCGCTGGCCGACGGGCTCGCCGAGGCACTGGCCCACGTCCACGCGCGGCGGATCGTGCACCGCGACCTGAAGCCGGCCAACGTGTTCCTGTCCGCGGACGGTCCCCTGATCGGCGACTTCGGCATCGCCCACGCCCTCGACACCACCCACATCACGGGCACGGGCCTGATCCCGGGGACGGCGGCGTACCTGGCGCCGGAGCAGGTGTCGGGCGAGCCGGCGGGCCCGCCGGCGGACGTGTACGCGCTGGGCTTGATCCTGCTGGAATGCCTGACGGGACAACGGGAGTACCCGGGCACGATGGTCGAGGCGGCCATGGCCCGGCTGACGAGACCGCCGCGGATCCCGGAGGACGCACCGGCGGCGCTGGCGTACACGTTGCGCCGGATGACGCAGCGCGAGCCCGCCGACCGGCCGACGGCCGCGAAGGTCCTGGACATGTTGCACGCCCCGCCGCCGACGCTGCCGTGGAGCCGGGTGGAGCGCAGCCCGCGGTGGCGTCGCCGCCCGGCACGCCAGGATGCGGGTTCCGCCCCGGCCCCGGGTGGCCTCGGCCGGGCCGCGACCGGCGCGAGTCCGGCCGCCGACGCGGCGCTCGCGGCTTCCGGCTCGGCGGGCTACGGCCTACCGGCCGCCGACCCGGCGCTCGCCGACCCGGCGCCCGCCCACCGCAGCCCCTCGACCGGCCACGACCGGGCCGCCGCCGAGGCGCCGACCCAGTTCCACGCCGTCACGGCCACCACCGCGCCCCCGGCCGACAGCCCGAAACGCCGCCGGCTGACCGCCGCGGCCGGGCTGACCGCCGCCGCCGTTGCCGCCGTGTCCGCGTTGCTGCTGGTCGAGCAGCAAGACGGGACCAGCTCCCCCGCCCAGCCACCGGCCGCGCACACTCCCGTCGCCACCGCCACGCCTTCGTCCACCCCGCTCGCCGAATCCGGAACCCCCGCGCCGCACTCCGACGCCGGCGGCCGGGGTCCGGCCACCAGCGGGGCGGCGTCCCTCGAGCCCGCCGCCGTCACCCACGAGACCCCGGCGACCGTCGTCCAGCCCCCGAAGCAGGGCAAGCCCGAGAAACCCGAGAACCCCGGCAAGGGCAAAGGCAAGGGCCCCGGCCACGACTCCTGAGCGGCGGCCCGGGACCTCCGGCACGCGAAACCGGGTCCAACGGCCCTAGTGCGGAATACCATCCGGAACGCACGGTAATTACATTTCCCGAATTGGGACTCGAACCAATAACGACAGGTAACCGGAGCTGCGTCCGAGCCGACACACACCACGTGCCAGCTGCGCTTCGCACCGCGCCGGGCGCTGCCGCCGGGAATCCCCTCCCGCCGGCTCGACGATGTTTCCGGAGGTTTCGATGAGTGTCAACGCTGCCCTCGCGCGGCCGGTTTTCCGCACCCCGCGCGGCCGGCACGCCAAGCCCCGTCCCGCGTGGCCGCGGGTCGCCGGCCGGGCAGTCTTCCTGATCTCCGCACTGGTCTGCGCCGTCGCCGTCGCCGGCTTCGGGTGGCCGCCCGTGCTGCTCGTGGTGCCGGCGGCCGCATTCGCGCTGCTCGTCGCGAGCGTCGCGAAATTGCGCACGGCGGCCCGGAAGATCGACACCATCTTCGCCGAAGAACTGACCGGATCGGACCGGCGTTGAACGAAAGCGCGCCATTCGATCATTCCCCGGCCGGCCGGCCGGGCGACGGCGGAAGGCTGATGTGCGGTCCATGGACTTCTTCTGCTTCCACTGGCCGCGGCCCGCGCATTCGCCTTCGACGAGCCCACCTACCAGGCCGGTGGGTACGCCGCCATCGAGGTGCGCACCTGGCGGTTCGGCGGGCGGGTCACCGCAGGTCCAGCCACATGATGCGCAGCCCGACGTCGCCCTCGGCCGGGTGGCGGAACGCTCCCGGGGCCGTTCCGAGCGTCACGAACCCCAGGCTCTCGTACAGGCCGATCGCGGCCACGTTCACGTCGACGACCGCGTTGAACTGGATCGCCGCGAACCCGCTCCGCCGGGCCCAGCCGATCAGGTCCGTCGTCAAGGCCCGTCCGACGCCCGCGCCGCGTGCCTCCTTCGCGACCATCAAGCTGCCGGAAGCGACGTGGCTGCCGGGCCCCGGCCGGTTGGCGTACATGTTCGCCGTGCCCGTCACCCGGTCGCCGTCCAGCGCGACGACCACCCGGGCCGGCGGATCGCGCAGCCACATCCGCCGGGCGTCCTGCTCGGTCATCGCCGGGTCGTAGGGGAACGTCCGCTGCTCGGTGACGACGTCGTGGATGATCGGCCAGATCGCGGGCCAGTCCTCCTCACGGGCTTCGCGGATCACCGGGTCACCGCGGCGCAGAGTTCCGGCACGACGGCCTCGATGTCCTCCCGCAGCACGAAATCGGCATCGTCGTCGTAGGGCGTCGGGTCGCGGTTGACGACGACCAGCGTCGCTCTGGCCTGCACGGCGACCATGCACAACGACGCCGCCGGCTCCACCTGCAGCGAACTGCCGATGGCCAGGAAGAGCCCGCTCGCCGCCGCGATGGTCCTCGCCTGACCGAGGACGTCACCGTCCAGCATCTGTCCGAAAAGGACGATGTCGAGCTTGAGAATCCCACCGCAGTGCGGGCACAACGGGTCGTCGTCGCCCGCCGCGAGGATCTCGACGGTCGGGAAGCCGGCCGCGCACCCGGTGCACCGCGTGGTGTGCATGCTGCCGTGCAGTTCGAGGACCTTGCGGGCGGCGAGGCCGGCCCGCTGGTGCAGCCCGTCGACGTTCTGGGTGAGCACCCGGACGGCGGCCCCCGCGCTGTCGAGTTCCGCCAGCGCGCGGTGGGCCGCGTTCGGTTCGGCGCGCCAGGCAGCGTGCCCCGCGTACGTGCGCCAGAATTCCCGGCGCACGCCGGCGTCGGTCATGAAGTTCTCGAGCGTGAAGGCGTTCACGGCGCTCGGCGTGCGCGTCCAGACGCCTTCGGGGCCCCGGTAGTCGGGAATCCCGGACGCGGTGGAGATGCCCGCGCCGGTCAGCGCGGCGATCCGCCGGGCGCCGCGGATCCGGTCGATGAGCTTGCCGTCCATGGTGGCGAAGGCTAATGGCTTCGCCGCGGCGGCACGACCGGATTACCGTCCTTCCGCAGCCGCAACGCCAACGCCGGGCACGCCGCGGCCGCGCCACGCGCCTCCGCCGCCAGTCCCGCCGGCACCGGGCCCGGAGCGACCACCGGATAGCCCCACTCGTCGAGCCGCACCAGTTCCGGCAGCAGATCCGCGCACAGCCCGTGCGCACGACACCTGATCGGGTCGACCGTCACCTTCATGCGACACCCGCCGGGACCCGGCACCGGCCGCCGGCCTGGTGGGCGCGGACGTCGGCGTCGAACACCCGCAGCGCGCTCGCGGCGAGGCGGGCCGCGCCGTCCGGGTGGGCGCACGCGCCCCGGCCGGTGAGCAGCGGGAGGCGGCGGGCCAGCCGGGGCGCCGACGGGCCGCCGCGGATCAGCTCCGCGAAGTCGGCCGCGATCGACGGCAACCCGAACGTGCACGGCCCGCACTGCCGGGCCGACTCGGCCGCCAGGAACGCCAGCACCTTCGCCGTGTACTCGAGCCCGCACGCACGCACCGGCAAGGCGTGGACCGCCGCAATACCCGTTACACCACCATCGAGCTCGGCCGTCCACGTTCCGCCGTAACCGCCGGTGAGCACCGCCTGCACCGGCTCCGCTTCGCCGCCGGCCGCGGCCAGCACGCCGGCCAGGGACGTCCCGGCGGTCACTTCGACGACGCCGGGCCGCCGGACCGCACCGGTGACGGTGACGAGTTCGGTCCGGGACGCGCGGTAGTGGTGCGGCCCCAGGAGCACCACCGACGCCAGCTGCGCCAGTGTCTCCACATTGGACACGAGCGTCGGGCGCCCGCGCACGCCGCGTTCGGCGGGCCGCGGCCGTTTGCCGAGCGGCCGCGCGTCCCCCGACGTCAGGTACCGGACGAGCGCGGTCTCCTCGCTGGCGACGTAGCGGCGTGGAACCTCCGCGACTCGCACCGGCACCCGGTCTTCGCGCTCGGCGAGGGCGGCGGCGACACCCGGCAGCGCCGGGCTGCCCGCGTGCACGCAGAGGACGGCTTCGGCGGCACCGATGGCGTGCGCGGCCAGCTGCAGGCCGTCGAGCACGAGGTGTGGCGAAAGCGTCAGCAGGGCAACGTCCTTTCGGCTCAGCGGATCGCCTTCACACCCGTTCGCGACGACGATCGAGCGTTTCGACCGGGCCGCGCGCAGCTTCACCGCCGTCGGGAAGCCCGCGCCGCCGCGGCCGCGCAGGTCCGCCGCCTCGACGGCTTCGATCAGCCGGTCGCGGCCGTCGTCACCGTGGTAGGCGACCCACGGCACGACGCCGTTGCGGCGCCGGTGGCCGGCCAGGTCGAGCCGGTGCGGGGGCAGGATGCTCATCGGGTGCCTCCCAGGGCAGCGAACTTGCGGACGCGGGCCGCGCGGTAGCCGGCGGAACCGAGCACCGCCAGCACGCACAGCGCGTCGAGGGCGGCGATCCAGCCGTACGCGGCGTCGTCCTCGGCCATGCCGAAGCCGTGCACCAGCGCGACCGGCCAGCACAGGTAGGCCAGCCAGTGCACGGCGCGCCACGCCCGCGCCGGCAGGCGGGTGCGCACGAGACTGGTGACGACGATCGCGAGCACCAGGTCGATCGCGACGGCGCCGAGCCCGACCCACAGCGGCTGGTAACCGGCGCCGAACGGGACGACGACGTCGAGCCAGCCGAGCGGGACGTAGCCGTCGAGGATCGCCGACGCGATGTGCGCGGCGAGGAACGCGAGGCTGGTCAGCGCGAGGTTCCGGTGCACGGCGGCAACGGTGAACCGCGGCCACCCGCGCGTGGCGAACCGGCCGGCGCCGAGCGCGCCGAGGACGACGACGCCGGTGAACAGCGCCAGCGAAACGAGCCCGGTCGCGCGGCTGAAGTACCACACCGCGGAGCTCATGCCGCCGCTCGCTCTCCGGGCCAGCCTGGTGTCGTGACGACGTCGCCGTCGACGCCGGCCAGCCGCGCCGGGAGGTGTCGTTGCTCGAGCCAGGCGGGTGCGCCGGCGCCGAGGACGATCGCCGCGGTGCTCGCGGTGTTGGCGTCCACTGTGGACTTGGCGGCGACGGTGACGGTGCGCCACCGCGCTTCGGGAACGTCGCCGGTGCGCGGATCGACGATGTGGTGCACGGTCCGGCCGCCGTGGCGCCAGCGTCGCCGGGTGGTCCCGGAGGTGGCCAGCGCGCCGTCACGGTGGAGGGCGACGGTGGCGTCCGGCCGGGTGACGGCGTCGGCGTGATCATCGCCGAGCGCGACCAGCCAGCCGCCGGTCGGAGGCGGCCCGGCGGCGCGCAGATCGCCGCCGAGGTTCACGACGGTGCCGCAGCCGACGGTGGCGTGGATCCGCCGGGCGGCCCGATCGGCGGCGAGGGCCTTGGCGGTCGCGCCGAGGTCGAGGTGGACACCCCGGGGGACGACGACGAGCCGCCGGACGGGGTCGAAGAGGATCCGGTGCCAGCCGGGCGCGGGGACGGTGGCGGGGTACCGGTCAGCGGCATCGGCGGGCGCACGGCCGAGCCCGGCCGCCCCGGAACCAGCCGGGTACCGGGCAGCGGCATCAGCGGGCACCCAGCCGAGACCCGTCGCGCTGTCCCGATCATCGGCACCGCCGAGTTCCTCCGTGTACCGATCACCGGCGACGAAAGCGAAATCGCGGTCGTACCCCAGCGCGCGCACCGCGGCCCCCACCGTCGGGTCGACCAGGCCCTCCGTCAAGCGGGCCGCACGCAACGCCACCCCCACTGCCTCCGCGAGCAGCGGTCCCACCCGGACCTCACGCCCGGCCGCCTCGTGCAGCCGCGAGATCTCCGAATCCGGCCGGAACCGGCTGCACGCCGCGTCGATGGCCGCCAGTTCCTCCCGGAGCACCGCGACCGCCGCCCCGAGCCGGGCGGGGTCGGTCACCAGCAGCTCCGCCGTCGTGCCCAGCGCCGGGAAGGCCGTGGTCACGACGCCCCCGAGCCGGTGTGGGCGTGGCCGGAGCCGCTGCTCAGGCCGCTGTCCGGCGCCTGGAGCTGGTCCTGCGGATCAGTCGTGGTCGTGGAGTTCTGCGTCGTGTCGGCCGAGGCCACCGACAGGCCGAAGCCGATGGCGCCGACCGCGGCCGCGCCCAGTACCGCGGCGGCCGCCGTCGCCAGTGCGGCCTTGCGGCGTCCCTGCTCGCGGCGGGCGGGTCCGGCCGGGGTGGTGGGTTCCATGGCACCGAGTGTCGGCGCCGTTCCTTTGAACGAGCTGGGAACGACCTGTCAAAGCCCTGACGCCCCCACCAAAGGAGGTTGACACCGGAAAGCCATTCACCCACTCTTTCCGTTGTCTGCCGGAGGTTTCCTGGTGTTCACGAACCGGACCACAGCACCTCACGAACCGGTCCCCTGCCGTGGGCACCATGAGGCGCCCACCCCCTCAGTGCTGGAGGACCCATGATCCGCAAGCGGATCTTCGCCGCGTTCGCCGCGGCCACCCTGGTCACCGCCGGCGCCGCCACGGCGGCCGTCGTCACCGGAACGGACGAGTCCGCCGCCGTCCGGCCGACGGCCGCGGCCGTGCCGGCGTTCGACCACATCGTCCTCGTGATGTTCGAGAACAAGAAGTACTCCTCGATCAACGGCAGTTCCAGCGCGCCCTACTTCAACACCCTCGCCTCGCAGAGCGCGAAGTTCACGAACTCCTTCGCGATCACCCACCCCAGCCAGCCGAACTACGTCGCCCTCTTCTCCGGCGCGACGCAGGGCGTCACCGACGACAGCTGCCCGGCCAACCTCGGCGCGAAGGCCAACCTCGGCCGCCAGCTGATCGACGCGGGCAAGACCTTCAAGGGCTTCTCCGAAGCCATGCCCTCGGACGGCTACACCGGCTGCTCCAGCGGCACCTACCGGCGCAAGCACAACAGCTGGGTGGACTTCTCGAACGTCCCCGCCGCGAGCAACGTCCGGTTCTCGGCCTTCCCGGCCGACTTCACCCAGCTGCCGACCGTTTCGTTCGTCACGCCCGATATGTGCAACGACATGCACGACTGCGGCGTCGGCACCGGCGACACCTGGCTGAAGAAGAACCTCGACGCCTACGCCCAGTGGGCCAAGACCCACAACAGCCTGCTGATCACCACCTTCGACGAGGACAGCGGCACCTCGGTCAACCAGATCTTCACGACGTTCACCGGCGCAAACGTCAAGGTCGGCAGCTACAGCGAGTCGATCAGCCACTACACCGTCCTGCGCACCATCGAGGCGGCCTACGGCCTGCCCGGCATCGGCAACGCCGCGAGCAAGTCGCCGATCCTCGACGTCTGGCAGTAACCGCGTGTACCTGTCCACCATCGGTCGCCGGGAGCATGCTGGGACGGTGTCCCGGCGCAAGCTCTCGGCGGTCGGCGCGAACGTCTTCGCGCTGGGTGCCGTCAGCCTCGTCACCGACGTCTCCTCGGAGATGGTCACCGCGGTCCTGCCGGTGTACCTGGTCCTCGGGCTGCACCTGAGCCCCGCCGCGTACGGGGTGTTCGACGGCCTGTACACCGGCGCGACGGCGTTGCTGCGGATCGTCGGCGGGTACGTCGCCGACCGGGTCCGGCGGCGCAAGGTCGTCGCCGGCGTCGGCTACGCGCTGTCCGCGGTGGCGAAGCTCGGGCTGCTCGCCGCCGGGGCGTCGGCGGCCGCGATCGGCGCGGTGATCACGCTCGACCGCACCGGCAAGGGCCTGCGGACGGCGCCCCGGGACGCGCTGATCACGCTGTCGGCACCCGAACCGCTGCTCGGGCGGGCCTTCGGCGTGCACCGCGCGATGGACAGCGTGGGCGCGTTCGCCGGGCCGCTGGTCGCGCTGGCCGTGCTGGCCGCCGTCGGGGCCACCGACCCCGGAGCGTTCGACGCCGTGTTCGTCGTCAGTTTCTGCATCGCCGCGATCGGGGTGCTGCTGCTGGTGCTGTTCGTCCGCGACCGGCGGACGCCGAAAGCGGCCGGGACGCCGGTCTCGCCGCGAGCGGCGGCCGCGTTGCTGCGCGGCAGCGGCGTGCGGCGGCTGCTGGTGGCCGCGGGCGTGCTCGGGCTGGCCACGGTCGGCGACGGGTTCGTCTACCTGCTGCTGCAGCACGAGGAGGACATCGCCACCGGCTGGTTCCCGCTGCTCGCGGTGGGCACGAACCTCAGCTACCTGCTGCTCGCCGCGCCGCTGGGCGTGCTCGCCGACCGGGTCGGGCGGCTGCCGGTGGTGCTCGGCGGCTACGGCGCGCTGGCGCTGGTCTACCTGCTGCTGGCCGGGCCGGTGTCCGGCTGGCCGCTGATCGCCGGAGCCCTGGTGTTGTACGGCGCGTTCTACGCGGCGACCGACGGCGTCCTGATGGCGCTCGCCGGCCCGCTGCTGCCGGAGTCGTTGCGCACCACGGGGATTTCGCTCGTCCAGACCACGCAGGCGCTCGCCTACTTCACCTCGTCCGTCCTGTTCGGACTGGCGTGGCAGTTCTGGGGCGCGGACCTCGCGATCGCGGTCGCCGCCGGCGGGGCCGTGGTCGCGATCGCCGTCACGTTCGTGGTGCTTTCCCCGCGGAAGGTGACGGCGTGAAAACCCGGATCCTCGTCGCGGTCATCGGCGTGCTCGTGCTCGCCGGGGCGGCGGTCGCGTACGTCGGGTTCGCCGGCGCGCGCAGCCACGACGTCACCGCGACCGGCGTCGTCAGCCTCGACCCGGGCCCGCGGCTGCTGTTCCGCAGCACCGGTGACGCCGACCGCGGGCACGTCGCCACGGTGTCCGCTACCGACCCCGGCGGTCCGCGGACGGTGTCGCCGCTGTCGTGCGCGCGGGTGTACGCCGCCGGCGGCACCGGGCTCTGCCTGCGCCAGGACGGCGACCTGACCACCTACCAGCTGGCGGTGCTCGACCGGGGGCTGGCGGTGCGGCGGGAGATCCCGCTGGTCGGGCTGCCGAACCGGGCGCGGGTGTCGGCGAGCGGCCGGATGCTCGCGTGGACGGTCTTCGTCACCGGCGATTCGTACAACGGCGGCATGTTCTCCACCCGCGCCGGCATCCTCGACACGGCGACCGGCGACCTCGCGGGCACGCTGGAGGACTACGCGGTGACGCTCGACGGGAGGCCGTACCAGGCCGCCGACCTCAACTTCTGGGGCGTGACGTTCACCGGCGACGACCGCCACTTCTCCGCGACGATGTCGACGGCCGGCCACCGCTACCTGGTCGCGGGCGACTTCGCCGCGCACACGATCCGCACGCTGCGCGAGAACGTCGAGTGCCCGTCGCTGTCCCCGGACGGCACGCGGGTGGCGTTCAAGGCGGCGGTGGACGGCGACCCGGCTCGCGGGTGGCGGTTGTCGGTGCTCGACCTGGCGGGCTTGCGGGTGACGCCGATGGCCGAGACCCGCAGCGTCGACGACCAGCCCGCCTGGCTCGACGACCACACGATCGGCTACGGCGTGCCCCGCGGCCCGGGCCACGCGGACGTCTGGTCGGTCCCGGCCGACGGCTCCGGCGCCTCCCGGCTGCTGATCCCGGACGCCGAGTCCCCGGCGGCCCTGGGTTCGTGACCGCCGGCAACCGGCCGGTCAGTCCAGTTGGCGCAATCCGTCGAGGATGCGGCGCATCAAGTCCGAGTCCGGCGGCGCGAACGCGAACCGCGGGGCCGCGAACCCGACGGTCGCCGGGGCCGGCGGCGGGAGCAGGCCCGCCACGCGGCACGGCAGCCGGGCCGGGGCCGCTTCGCGGCGGGTCTGCGCCGGGATCGGCATCGTCGGCAGGGCGACCGTGCCCGCGTCGGCCAGCTTCCGCGCGGCCAGCTCGCGGCGGAGGCGCGTTTGGATCCCGGCCACGGTGAAGTCCGGCTCCGGGTCGGGGGCGGCGGCCGGGGAACGGCGCGGCCGCCGTTCCAGGGCGATCGCCCAGGCCGCCGCGGCGAGGGCCGGCAACAGCAGCCCGGCGACGATCGCGAGACCCGGCAGGTCGACGGCCATCAGGCGGCCCCGGGCACAGGTAGGAGCATGACGTTCACTTCCGGACGGACGGTTCTTCCGCAACATGGCCGACACCTGGATATTCGACTTCGACGAATTTTCGCGGACCCCGAAGTCCATCATGAATGACGGTCGGCGCTCCCGCAAGCGGCCGAACGGGGTCGGCCGTCCGGACGGTAAAACTGCAGCTCAGAGTGGGTTTCGCGGCGGGTAGACCGCGCCCCTCACCCAGTAATACGGCTGCGGGTTCGATCCGGTTCACCGCATTTTTGTACGATTCGTGTACGTCGCGGCGGGAAACTGGGGAAATGCGCACCCAGACCTGGCTCGTGGCCGCTGTGCTGGCGCTCACCGGGCTCGCCACCGCGTCCCCGGCCCTCGCCGCGGACGGCAACCCCCTCGAAAAGACCGACGGCTTCTACGTCGACCCGGACTCGAATCCGGCGACGTGGGTCCGCGACCACCCCGGCGACAGCCTCGCGGGCCCGATCCGGACCGCGATCGCGGCCAAGCCCGGCGCCCGCTGGTTAGGCACCTGGAGCGGCGACGTCCGCGCCGCTGTCGACAAGTACACCTACGCCGCTGACGTCGCCGACAAGCTGCCCGTTCTGGTCGCCTACAACATCCCCGGCCGCGACTGCGGCGGCGCGTCGACCGGCGGCGCCGGCAGCCCACAGGCCTACCGCGACTGGATCTCGGCGTTCGCCGACGGCATCGGCGGCAAGCCGGCGATCGTGGTCATCGAGCCGGACGCGCTCGCCCAGCTCGACTGCCTGCCCGGCGACGCCCGCCAGACGCGGATCGACCTGCTGGAGTTCGCCGCGACGCAGTTCGCCCAGAAGGCCCCGAACACGTGGGCCTACCTGGACGGCGGCAACGCCACCTGGATCCCGGCCGCGACGATGGCCGCGCGGCTGAAGTCGGCAGGCGTGCAGTCCATCCACGGGTTCGTCTTGAACGTGTCCAACTTCCACACCACGGCCGAGTCGACGACGTACGGCAAGGCCGTGGGCTCTTCGCTGGGTTACGCGGCCCCGTTCGTGGTCGACACCAGCCGCAACGGCAACGGCCACGGCACGGACACCGAGTGGTGCAATCCGCCGAAGCGCAAGCTGGGCGCGACGGCCCAGCTCGGCGGCGGCCCGGAGATGCAGCTGTGGATCAAGGTCCCGGGCGACTCCGACGGCAGCTGCGGCTACGGCTCGGGCGTCCCGGCGGGCACGTTCAGCCCGGACCTGGCCGGCCACCTCATCAAGGGCGACTGACCAGGTCGCAGGACGTCGCCAGCTCCGCCGGGGTCGCCCCGGCGGGACGGGCGATCGTCGCCGAGGCCGGCGGGCGGGTGCCGCGCAGCCAGCCGCCGAGGGCGTCGAACGCCGTCCGGAAGCACGGGCCCAGCGGGCGCAGCCGGTCCGGGAAGGCGTCGACCAGCCCGTCGACGTGGTTGCCGCCCTCGATCCGGTAGTACCGGTGCAGTGCTCCGCGCCCCGCGGCCGTGATCATCCGGTCGTAGACGTCGGAGTCGCGGGTGATCGGCAGCAGCGTGTCGAGCGTGCCGTGCAAGGTCAGCAGCGGCTTGCCGATCCGGCCGGTCAGCGAGATCCGCTCGACCGCCCGCGCCACCGAAGGCGGCCGGGACGCATACGCGTAGTCCGCGTCGCAGGACGGCGTTCCCGAAGCGCAGAACGGGGTTCCCGCCTCCAGCGGCCCGTCGAACGACGGGTCGACCTCCTCGCGGTAGATCCGCTGCGTCAGGTCCCAGTAGACGCGGTAGTGGTAGTCCCACAGGAACTCCGACCCCGGCGCGAATCCGGCGTCCAGAATGGACTGGTGCGCCGACGGCGATCCCGCCGCGTACGCCGGGTACGCGCGCAGCGCCGGTGGCAGGAAGGTGAGCAGGTTCGGCCCGTCGGCCCGCCACAGCGTCCCTTCCCAGTCGACGCCGCCGTCGTAGAGCCACGGCCGGTTCTCCAGCTGCCACCGCACGAGGTAGCCACCGTTGGACAGCCCGGCCGCGAGGGTCTTCGCGACCGGACGGCCGTAGTGCCGGGCCGCGGCGGCACGAGCGGCGAGCGTCAGCTGCGTGACGCGGGAGTTCCACTCCGCCAGTGCGTCCCCCGGCCGGACGCCGTCGGTGAAGAACGCCGCGCCGGTGTTGCCCTTGTCGGTGGCGGCGAACGC
The DNA here is from genome assembly GCF_042881395.1 of Amycolatopsis sp. NPDC058278. Taxonomy (NCBI): domain Bacteria; kingdom Bacillati; phylum Actinomycetota; class Actinomycetes; order Pseudonocardiales; family Pseudonocardiaceae; genus Amycolatopsis; species Amycolatopsis sp. NPDC058278. The sequence goes on from NZ_JBHVXZ010000086.1 coordinate 20,387, forward strand.
GTAGCCTTCCGCCAGCGCCTGGTCGCCGATCGCGCGGTCGTTCGCGTACTGGCGCCGCACGCCGGGCGAGCCGGAGACGACCAGGCCGCCGTTCCACCGGTCCGGCAGGCGCAGCACGAACTGCGCGTCGTGGTTCCAGCCGTGGTTGGTGTTCGCCGTGGACGTGTCCGGGAAGTACCCGTCGACCTGCACGCCGGGCACCCCGCGGAAAGCCGGCAGCCCGGCCGAGGTCAGCCCGGCCCAGTCGGCCTCGACGGTGTGCCCGGACGCGACGGTGCCGGTCGTCGTCAGGTCGTCCAGGCACGCGGCCACGGACCGCTCGGCGCCGGGCACGTGCACCGAGCAGCGCCCGGCCGAAGCCGACGCCGGTGCGGGCAGCGCCGCCGCGAGCGCTCCCGCCAGAACCCAAGCCAGCCAACCCCGCACGGTTCACCTCCGCCTCTTCGCGATACCCGAACCCAACCGCGTGCGGCGCCCCGGAGCCATCCCGCCGGTCACCATGAACGGGCGAGCCGATGTGGTGGACGGCCACATGGTCTCCGGCGGCGAGGCCGTCCTAGCGTCGCTGGGACCCCTCTCAACGACGAGAAGGAACTCACCATGCGCAAACTCGCTTTCGCCGGACTCGCCGCGATCACCGCCGCCGTGCTCACCACCGTCGGGGTGGCCGCCGCCGATCCGCCGCCGTCGTCCCTCGTCCAGATCCCGTCGTTCGGCGCCAATCCCGGCGCGCTGGCGATGTACACCTACACCCCCGCCGGGCTCGGGACCGGCCGTCCGGTGGTCGTCGCGCTGCACGGCTGCACGCAGAGCGCGGCGGACTACTACGCCCACTCGGGCTGGCCCGAGCTGGCCGACCGCTGGCGCTTCGAGGTCGTGTTCCCGCAGCAGTCGACGGCGAACAACTCGCTGAAGTGCTTCAACTGGTTCTCCACCGCCGACGACACCCGCGGCAACGGCGAAGCCGCCTCCGTCAAGTCCATGGTGGACAAGGCGATCGCCGACCACGGCTCGGACCCCTCCCGGGTGTTCGTCACCGGCTTGTCGGCCGGCGGCGGGATGACCGCCGACCTGCTCGCCGCGTACCCGGACGTCTTCGCCGCGGGCGGGATCAACGCCGGGCTGCCCGCCCAGTGCGCCACGAGCGTCGTCGAGGCGACGAACTGCCAGCAGAACGACCAGCACCTGACGCCGGCGCAGTGGGCGTCGAAGGTCAAGGCGCAGTACCCCGGTTACGGCGGTCCGTGGCCGCGGGTCGCGATCTGGCAGGGCACCGCCGACTACACCGTCTACCCGGTCAACGGCACCGAGCTGCGCGACCAGTGGACCGCGGTGCACGGTGTCTCCCCGACGCCGACGAGCACGCAGTCCCTGCCCGGCGGCACGACCCTGACCGACTACGCCGGCCAGGTCCGGCTGTACTCGATCGCGGGCATGGGCCACGGCACCGCGGTCGACCCCGGCACCGGCCCGGCGCAGTGCGGCAGCACCGGCGCGTACTTCCTCGCCGGGATCTGCTCCAGCTACCACACGGGCGTGTTCTTCGGCCTGGACAAGGGATCGGGCACGACGACGACGGCCGTGCCGACGACGACCACCACCACGACCACGCCGTCGGGCACCTGCGTGAGCGCCAGCAACTACGCCCACACGCAGGCCGGCCGCGCGCACCAGAGCGCCGGCCAGACCTACGCGAACGGTTCGAACCAGGCCATGGGCCTGTGGAACACCTTCACCGTCCACGCGCTGCGGGAGACGTCCCCGGGTTACTGGATCCTCGCCGACGGGCAGTGTTGACCGGGGCTCCGCAAGACGGCAGTGTCAAAGGAAGATCCGCATCGGGTTGAGGTCTTCGCAGGCCGATCAGCCCGGCTTCGGCGAGCCGGGTCAGCACCCCGGACGCCTCTTCCGCGGGGACGTCCGCGGGCAGTTCGCTGCGCAGGGCCGCGAAGTCCCTGGTGCCGTCCAGCAACGGAACCAGGGACTCCAGGTGCGGCCCGCGCAGCGCTGTCGCACCGTCTTCGGACAGCACGCAGACCGCGTCGCCGCGGTCACCGGCTCGGCCACCAGATGCGGTATCCGTCGCCTTTCACGGTGCCTGACCGCGCCCCGGTCCGCTAGACCCGGGCGGCCGACGTACCGGACTGCCGAGCGGCTGAACAGGTACTGGTCCGCGGCACTCTCGAAGAAATCGAAGGCATCACCGCGGCACGCCGAGCCGGTGCAGCCGCAACGCCAGCTGGATCTCCAACGCCCGGTCCGGCGCCTGCCAGTCCTCCCCCAGCAGCGACGCCACCCGCTCCAGCCGCTGCACCACCGTGTTCACGTGCACGTGCAGCACGTCCTTCGTCCGCGCCAGCTGCGCACCGTTCGCGAAGTAGGCACGCAACGTCGCGACCAGCTCCGTGCCGCGGCGCTCGTCGTAGTCCAGGACCGGCCCCAGCGTCCGGCGGACGAACGCGTCCAGGTCCGCGCGGTCGCCGAGGAGCTGGCCGAGGAAGCCCAGCCCCGCCATCGCCGCGCCTTCGCCCGTCCGGCCGAGCGCCAGCAACGCCCGCACGCAGCGCGCCGCCTCCGCGTGGGCCTCGGCGATCGCCGAAGGGCCGCTCGCCGGACCCGCCGCGCCCACCGTGACCGGGCGGCCGGTCGCCGAGCCGAGGTCGGCCGCGACGCGGCGGGCCAGCTCGTCCGGGTCGCCGGTGGCGAGCAGCACGACCTCCTCCGCGTGCACCCCGACCAGCGTCGCGTGCCGGGCGGCCGCACTCGCGACGCGCCGCCGGGAGCCGCCGTCGGCGTGGGCGACCAGCACCGCGTGCGGGGCCGACAGGTCGATGCCCAGCCGGCGGCCGCGGGCCAGCAGCGCCCGGGGGTTGCGGCCGGGTGCGGTGAGCAGGTCGGTCAGTAGCTCGCCGCGGACCTCGTCCTCGGCGCGCACCACCGACCGCCGCAGCATCAGCAGCAACGCCGTCACGACGCCGGCGCGTTCGAACAGCCGCCGGTCGGGGTCGCTCAGCCCGGCGCGGCCGGCCAGCACCAGGCAGCCGAGCAGTTCCGGTCCCGCCTGCACCGCGCACACCCAGTTGTCCTTTGTGGACACCGCGCGCCCGGTGGCGCGGGCCGCGGCCAGCGCGTCCGGGTCGAGTGCCGTCGGATCCGCCGAACTCGCCAGGAGCGTGCCGTCGGCGTCGTACACCGTGAGCTCTCCGTGCAGCACGGCCGCGACCGCGTCGGCCACGTCCGGCAGGTCGCCCCCGCGCAGGACGAGGTCGGTGAGCCGGTCGTGGGCGTCCTCGGCGCGTTCCATCGTCGCGTTGGCCTCGTTGAGTTCCGCGACCGCGCGGCGGGTCTGGTCGAGGAGGTTCGCGCTGTCCAGGGCGATCGCCGCGTGGTCGGCGAGCGACGACAGCAGCGCCACCTCGTCGGCGGAGAACTCCCGGGCGGCGCGGTCGGACGCGAACAGCACGCCCAGCACCTTCGGGCCGATGGCCAGCGGGACGCCGAGGATGGCGGTCAGGCCCTCGTCTTCGACGCCGGAGTCGATGTGCCGGGTGTGCTTGAACCGGTCGTCGTTGAAGTAGTCCGAGGTCGCGTACGGCCGCGCGGTCTGCGCGACCAGCCCGCCGAGGCCCTCCCCCATGCCCAGCACGATCTGCTGGAACTCCGCCGACACCGAGCCGTCGCTGACCCGGATGTAGGTCTTGCCCTCGGCTTCGTCGTTGAGGCTGAGGTAGGAGACGTCGACGCCGAGCAGGGCCCGCGCGCGCCGGACGATCGAACGCAGCACAGTGTCCGGATCGGACAGTGCGGCGAGCTCGCTCGCGGTCTCGAACAGCGCGGTGAGCCGGGCCTCGCGCCGCCGGTGCTCGGCCAGCGTCTCGCGGATCCGCAGGGCCAGCTCGCCCGCGCTGGCCAGCGCGGCCAGGTCGGCCGCGTCGAGGGCGCCTTCGGCCCGGGCGGCCACGACGACGTGCGCCAGCTGCTCAGTGCTCGCCCCGGAGGCGAGCAGGTCGAGCAGCCGGCGCAGCGCGTCCGAGGGTGCGGTCACGGCCGTCATGCTAGGGCGAGACGGCCGCCTTCTCCGCCTCGACGTCGTCGTGCAGCGATTCGCCGCGGGTTTCGCGGGCGGACAGCAGTGCGATCACGGTGATCAGGCACATCGCCGCGACGTACAGCGACACCGGCACGGTGCTGCCCCAGCTGGAGAACAGCGCGACGGCGATCAGCGGCGCGACGGCCCCGGCGGCGATCGACGACAGCTGCCCGCCGACGGAAAGGCCGGTGTAGCGCACCCGGGTCGGGAACTGCTCGGCGAAGAACGCGGCCTGCGGGCCGTACATCGCGCCGTGCAGCACCAGCCCGACGGTCGTGGCCAGCACGATCACCGCCGACGACTTCGTGTCGAGCAGCGCGAAGAACGCGAAGCTCCACAAGGCCATCCCGATCGCGCCGAACAGGTAGACCGGACGGCGCCCGACGCGGTCCGACAGCGCGCCCCACACCGGGATCGTCACGAAGTGGACGGCCGAGCCGATGAGCACCGCGGTCAGGCCGACGCCCTTCGGCAGGTGCAGCCCGGTCGTGACGTACACCAGGATGAACGCGGTGATCACGTAGTACGAGACGTTCTCGGCCATCCGCGCGCCGATGGTGATCAGCACCTGGCGCCGGCTGTTGCGGAAGACGTCGACGACCGGCACGTGCTTCTCGGCGCGTGCCTCGGCCTGGCGCTGAGCCGCGAGGAAGACGGGCGACTCGGCGACGGCCAGCCGGATCCACAGGCCGATCAGCAGCAGCACGCCCGAGAGCAGGAACGGGACGCGCCAGCCCCAGGACATGAACGTGGCGTCGGACTGGGTGGCCGAAAGGATCGCCAGCACGGCGGTGGCCAGGAGGTTCCCGCCGGGCGCGCCGCACTGCGGCCAGCTCGCCCAGAAGCCGCGACGGCGGTCATCGCCGTGTTCGGAGACGATCAGGACGGCGCCACCCCATTCGCCGCCCAGCGCGAAGCCCTGGACGAGCCGGAGCAGCGTGAGCAGCAGCGGAGCCAGCACACCCGCGGTGGCGTACGTCGGCAGGACGCCCATCAGGCAGGTCGACCCGCCCATCAGCGTGAGGCTGACGATCAGGAGTTTCTTCCGGCCGAGCCGGTCGCCGAAGTGGCCGAAGACCAGCCCGCCGACCGGCCGGGCGAGGAAGCCGACGGCGTAGGTCAGGAACGCCAGCAGCGTGCCGGTGAGCGGGCTCGCCGTCGGGAAGAACAGCTTGTTGAAGACGAGGGCGGCGGCCGAGGTGTAGAGGAAGAAGTCGTACCACTCGATGGTGGTGCCGATCAGGCTCGCGCCGACGATCTTGGCGATCGCCGACCGCTGGGGTTGGCTCACTGCGGGCTCCACTTCCTTGTGGTGACGGGACTTAGGCGGCGGTCCAGCCGCCGTCGAGCGGGATGGAGGCCCCGGTGATGTGGCCGGCGTGCGGGGAGCACAGCCACACCACCAGGGAAGCGACGTCCTCGGGTTCGATGAGCTTCTTGATCGCGGCCCGTTTGAGGAGGACCTCGGCGACGACGTCCTCACGCGGGATGTCGTGCTCGGCGGCCTGGGCGTCGATCTGCCCGTCGACCAGCGGAGTGCGGACGTACCCGGGGTTCACGCAGTTGCTCGTGACGCCGTGTTCGGCACCTTCCAGGGCGGCGACTTTCGAGAGGCCTTCGAGGCCGTGCTTGGCGGCGACGTAAGCGGCTTTGAAGGCGGAGGCGCGCAGCCCGTGGACGCTCGACATGTTGACGATCCGCCCCCACCCCCGCGCGTACATCGACGGGAGCGTGCGCCGGACGAGCAGGAAGGGGGCGGTGACCATCAGGGCCTGGATCCGCGTGAAGACCTCGGGCGGGAAGTCTTCGAGGGGCGCGACGTGCTGGATCCCCGCGTTGTTGACCAGGACGTCGACTTCGGCGGGCAGAGCGTCGATCGAGGTGGGGTCGGTGAGGTCGGCGACGTGCGCCCAGCCGCCCACTTCGGAGGCGGCGGCTTCGGTGCGTGGCGCGTCGATATCGACGACGTGCACCTTCGCCCCGGCCGCGGCGAGGGCGCGGACGCAGGCGAGGCCGATGCCGCTCGCACCGCCGGTGACGAGGGCGGTGCGCCCGTCCAGATCGCTGGTCATGGACGGGAACGGTAAGCGTGACCCCGGTCGCTAGCTATGTGCGGAGCGACTACACCTTCGGAAGATCCAGTGTGGTCGGCCGACACAACGCGGAGAGTAAGGCGTCCCACGATCGGGTGGAGATTTCGAGGGTGCCGCCGGAGCGGTCCTTGGTGTCGCGGATTTTTGCCGCAGGTCCGAGCGCCACTTCCACGCATTTCTCCTCGGCGGAGTAGCTGGACGTCTGCCACAAGGTCATGCTTTGCCTCCCAGCTCGGCGATCACCTCCCCGATGAACTCGCCGCTTTCCCACTCGTCCATCGCCAGCGCCGCCATGTTCTTCGCCGCCGCGCGGTAGCCGGCCACCTGATCAGCATCGTAGAGGTAGGCACTCGCCTGGAAGAGCTCGATGAAGACGATCGGCGGAAGAGTGGGGAAGTCGAGCAACGCGAAATTGCTGAACAGGCCGGCGTGCAATCCCGCCCGGTCGGGGAGAACCTGCAGCCTCACGTTCCGGCGCACGGAGGCTTCCCGCAGGTAGCGGAGCTGCTCGACCATCACCTGTTCGCCGCCGATCTCGGAACGCAAGGCGCTTTCCCCAACGAGCACGTGGTAGTCGAGCGGCCGATACCTCGTGAGGACCTGGCGCCGCGCGATCCGCGCCTGCGCGACCTTTTCGATCCGGTCCGGCGACACCTCCCAAGTGCTCAGCAGCGCGCGACAGTAGTCCGGGGTCTGCAAAAGCCCGGGGATCAGCGCGGGTTCCCAGTCGAACAGCTCGGTTGCCTCGCGCTCGTGCTCGGCAAAGGTCACAGCACCCGACGCGACGCCCGGCACCGCTTTCTCGAGCCAGCTCGGTTCGTGAGCGAAACGAGCCAGCTCCAGCAACCGCTTTCGCTCCTCCGGCTCCACGACCAGCGCCCCCATCAGCAGCGCCACCTGCTCGATCTTCGGGATCCGCTTCCCGTACTCCCAGTTGGACAGCTCCTGCGCATGCACGCCGATCTTCCGCGCCAGCTGCCGCACGCCCAGATTCCGCGCTTCCCGGCAGGTGCGCAGCCCGAACCCGAGCGCTCTCGCCCGGGGTGTCGCGAAGGGTGTCGCCATGACCGCATTCTGTCATCGGGGCCCGACATTTCCCTTCGCCGCCCGGCGGCTGGTGTCGCGGATCCGCGTCAGGTTCGCTGCTGGTCATGGACCCGGACCACGCACTTCTGACCCGTCTCCGCGACCTCGCCGAAACCCTCCCCGGCGACGTCGCCTGGCTCACCGGCCCGCCCCTGCGCGCGGACGGCCTGCGCGACCTCGGCGAACGTCTCAGCTGCCTCGGCGCGGACCTGATCGGCCGCGCGGGCGTGCTCGACGAGATCGCCGCCGCCCGCCTGCCCGCCCACGGCTGGATCCCCGAGTGCGGGCCGGAGCCGCGCCGCCGGCTCAGCCACTACGTCGGCCGCGGCGAGGTGCGGCTCGGCCTGATCTACTTCGCGAGCTGCGGCGCGGGGTGCTTCCCCTTCTACGGCACCGATCCGGCGGGCAAGACCGAGCGGCACGAGCGGTGCGAAAAGTGCGTCAAGGAGGCGTACCGGCTCATGAGCGTTCCGCCAGCACCGCGAGATAGTGCACGTTCGTCATGATCCCGAGGACGTTGCCGAACGGGTCGACGACCGAGGCCGTCACGAACCCGGGCCCGCGTTCGGTGATCGGCTCGTACTCCTTGGCGCCCAGCTCCAGGAGGCGCGCGAACGTCGCTTCGAGGTTGTCGACGTGCCAGCGGACGATCTCGCCGCCCGGTTCGGTGTGCGTGAAAGGGGCGTAGCTGCGGTCGATGATGCCGAGTTCGTGCTGGTAGTCGCCGATCCGGAACTCCGAGTAGCCGGGGACGTTGAAGTACGGCTCGGCCCCCAGGAACTCCGTGTACCAGGCCTTCGCGGCCTCGAGGTCTTCGGCGTAGTACGTCACGGTGGCCATTCCTCGCAGCATGTCCTGCTCCTCTGTTCCGTCTCGGTCGAGCGATGTGGAGTCATCATGCGGGGTAAAAGTGCTCACCGAGTGACCACTTTGTTTGCGACACTCCTCCCATGCGCGCCGACCGCCTCGTGGCCACCCTCCTGCTGATGCAGACGCGCGGCCGCGTCACGGCCGCCGAACTGGCGGCGGAGCTGGAAGTCTCCGTCGCCACCGCGCGCCGCGACCTGGAAGCCCTCTCGGCGGCCGGGGTGCCCGTCTACCCCCAGGCGGGCCGCGGCGGGGGCTGGCAGCTCGTCGGCGGCGCGCGCACCGATCTGTCCGGCCTGAGCGCCCAAGAGGCGCAGGCGCTGTTCCTGCTGGCCGGTCCGGCCGCGGCGGGCGCACCGGAGGTCAAATCGGCGCTGCGGAAGCTGATGGGCGCGCTGCCGGGCACGTTCCGGGCGGACGCCGAGGCGGCGGCGGACGCGGTCGTCGTCGACCAGGCCGGCTGGGGCGAGCGCCCGAAGGAACGGCCGCCGATGGTCTCGCTGCTGCGGGACGCCGTCATCGCCCGCCGCCGGGTCCGGCTCACCTACGCCGGGCGCGAGCGGTCCGAGCGGCTCGTGGACCCGTGGGGCCTGGTCGACAAGGACGACGTCTGGTACCTGGTCGCGGGGACGGCGAAGGGCCGCCGCACCTTTCGCGTCGACCGGATCGTCTCCGCCACCCCGACCGAAGAACCGGCGGACCGCCCGTCGGACTTCGAGCTGGCGGCGGTCTGGCGGGAGGTCGTCGAGGAGATGGAGAAGCGCCGTTCGCTGCTCAGCGCGGACGTGGTGCTCGGCCGCCGGCACTTCGGGGTGCTCCAGGACCGGTTCGGACGGCACTGCGCGCTGGTCGCGGAGCTGCCCGGGGAGCGGGTCCGCGCGCGGGTGGCCGCGCCGGCGCCGGTCATGATCGCGCAAGAGCTGGCGGGGTGGGGTGCGCTGGTCGAGGTCGAGGGCCCGGAGTCGGTGAAGGCGGAACTGGCGCGGCTCGGCGCGGAGCTGGTGGCCCGCTACGGGACGTGATCGCCGCCCGCTATGACACCTTATGTCGTAAACGCGCCGTCCGGCCTCCACGCCTCCCGAAAGCACTTGCACACTTTTCGAACCTTGCTCGTCGATCATGTCGAATGGCCGTGATCACCCCTCAGCTTGGTGAACGCCGTTCATCGGTCTACAATGGACACCGGACGAGAACACTCGGAGTGTCCGTTACCCGCCGGTATCTGGCCGTTCGGAGTATCCCTGATCACCCGTTTGCTGCTATTGTGACGCCTCCGTGACCTGAACGTGCGTTCGGCGACACTTCGGTGAGGGCAGACAATGCGTGACGATGTGGTCGAGGCGAGTGCCGTGGTCGGACACCCGCCCGACGTGGTGTGGCAGATCGTCGGATCGCCGGAGTGGTACTCGCGGTTCGTGCCGGAGATCAGCTGGTGCGAGATCCAGGAGCCGGCCGGGCGCGGGCGCGGCCCGAAGGGCGTGGTCCGGATCGTCCCGGCGCGGGGACCGATGCTCGAGACGCAGATGCAGGCCGTCGTCTACCGGCCGGGCGAGCACGTCGTTTGGTGCGGCGTCCCCGACGAGGGCACCTGGGTCTCCCTGGAGCTGAGACCGCTGGCCGGCGGCCGGACCGAGCTGTTCGTGCGGATGATGCTGCCGCCGTCGCACCTGGAACTGGTGTCGTCGATCAAGAAGGACGTCCGCGCCCTCGCCCGGCGCCTCGACCTGCACCTGGCCGGGGAACACGACCCCGACACCGACAGCGAGACCAACAAGGCCACCAAGCTGCGCACCACGAGCATCCTGCTGCGCGCCGGCGTGCTCAGCGCCGGGCGGCCGGACAAGCTCGCGCGCCAGCTGAACTCCCTCGCGCAGTGGGGCGCCACGGTCGCGGGCGGCTACCAGGCCGCCGCCGCCCGTGTCCCGGACGAGCTCGCCCTGCACGACGAGCGCAGCGTCCGCACCTTTCGCCAGGTCCAGGAGCGCAGCGACCGGCTCGCCAACGCGCTGAGCGAACTCGGCGTCGTCGAGCGCGACCGGATCGCGCTGATGTGCCGCAACCACGCCGCGATGATCGAGTCGTTCGTCGCGGCCAGCAAGCTCGGCGCCGACGTGATCCTGCTGAACACCGGCCTTTCCGCAGCCTCGGTCAAGGACGTGCTCGCCGAGCACCAGCCGTCCGCCGTGCTGGCCGACGACGAGTTCGCGCAGACCATCGCGAACGTGCCGGGCGACTTCGCCCGGATCAGCACCTGGCCGGACGCCGACACCGGCTACCCGACCGTCGACGAGCTGATCCACGCCGCACCCGCCGACCGTCCGAAGCCGGTCGAACGGCCGGGCCGGCTGATCGTGCTCACCTCCGGCACCACCGGGACGCCGAAGGGCGCGCGGCGCCCCACGCCGAAGGGCCTCGGCACCGCCGCGGCGATCCTCGACCGGATCCCGCTGCGCGCCGGCGACCGGCTGCTGGTGGCCGCGCCGCTGTTCCACACGTGGGGCCTCGCCGCGATGCAGATCGGGATGGCGCTGCGGGCGTCGCTCGCGCTGATCCGCAAGTTCGACGCCGAAGAGACGCTGCGGACGATCGCCGAGCAGAAGTGCGACGCGCTGTTCGCCGTGCCGATCATGCTGCAGCGGATCATGGACCTGCCCGAGCGGGTCCGCACGCGCTACGACCTGTCCTCGCTGCGGATCGTGGCCAGCAGCGGCTCGGCGATGTCCGGGCCGTTCGTCACGCAGTTCATGGACACCTTCGGCGACGTCCTCTACAACTTCTACGGCTCGACCGAGGTCTCCTGGGCGAGCATCGCCGACCCGGCCGACCTGCGCGCGGCGCCGACGACGGCCGGCCGCTGCCCGCTGGGCACCCGGCTGGCGATCCTGGACGAGGACCGCAAGCCGGTGCCGCCGGGCGGCGAGGGCCAGATCTTCGTCGGCAACGACATGCTGTTCGAGGGCTACACGAGCGGAACCGACCCGGCCCGCGCGGCGGACATGATGGCCAGCGGCGACGTCGGCTATCTCGACGCGGCGGGCCGCCTGTTCGTCACCGGCCGAGCCGACGAAATGATCGTCTCGGGCGGCGAGAACGTGTTCCCGCGCCCGGTGGAAGAGGCGCTGGTGGCGCTCCCGGGCGTCCACGACGCGGCGGTGGTCGGCGTGGCGGACGCGGAGTGGGGCCAGCGCCTGGCGGCGTACGTCGTCCCGCGCCGGGGCGCGTCGCTGCACGCGGAGGACATCCGGCAGTACATCCACCACCGCCTGGCCCGGTTCGCGGTGCCACGGGACGTGTACTTCGTCCCGGACCTGCCCCGCAACGCGACGGGCAAGATCCTCAAGCGCCTCCTCCACGACGACACCTGGCCGGCGACCAGCGAATACTGATGCCCGAGCACACGCCGGACGGCCGGTACACCGTCGTGAACGGCCGCCGCTGGCGCGCGACGGATCCGAGAGCCCCGACGACGTCCGCGCAACGCCGGGCGCGGTGGGAGCGCGGCCTCGCCGAGCCGGATCAGCCGACCGGCTGACGCAGCACCGTCCGGAGCTTCGCGGGCTCGACGCGCCGCGGGTCGCCGAGGTACACCTCGTGGTGCAAGCCGGTCGGCTTCAAGCCTTGCGCCGCCAGGTATTCGTCGTGCAGGCGGGCCAGCAGCGGACCTTCGTCGTCGTACGACCCGACGTGCAGCGCCTGCGCGCAGCGGCCCTCGTGCAGCTCCTCCAACCGGACCGGTGCCTCAAGCTTCTTCTTGCGCCGCACCGTTTCCCTGGCCTCCTCGACGGCGGCCTCCCCGATCCACGACGGCTGCGCGATGAGCATGGTCCACTGCCAGGAATCCTTGGCGCGCACGGTGAACGCCGCGTAGTCCTCGGCCCACCACAGGCCCTCCAGCGGACCCACGACGAAGTCCTCACCACGCTGCTTCGCCGTCATCTTGATCGTGTACGCGAAGGCGTAGAGCGCTTCGACGGCTTTCCGGTAGCTCTCCGCCGTGTTCGGGTTGCCGCGGCCGTCGATCGCGAGGAACCGCTGTCCGGGGACGTCCACCAAGGCCCAGTCGGTGTTCTTGGGCGCGTAGAGCTGCTTCAGGTCCTTTTTGACGTCGTACGGCATCAGGTCATTCCTTCCAGCCACCGGGCTTCCGCCTCGAGTTGGGCGATGGAGTAGTCGAAGATCGCGCGGACGAACGGCGGGGCGGTCCGCTGGGCCGCGGCGGCGCGGCGGACCTCGGCCAGCCGCTCCCCGACCGCTTCCGCGCGCCGGGCCAGCGCGGCCGCGAGGCGTTCGGGCGGGACGGCCGGGCTGTTCGCCAGTCCGACGAGCACCGGCGGGTGCAGCGGGCGCAGCTCCGCGACGGCGGCTTCGGCGGCCGCCGCGCACGCCTTGCGGCCCGCTTCGGTGGCCGTGAACGTCTTCTTGGCCTTGGGGTGCGCGCGTTCCCCGGCGACCTCGGCGACCAGGCCGCGGTCGCGGAGTTTGCCCAGGACGTAGTAGATCGAGCTGAAGCCGAGCGCCGTCCAGTCGCGCATGCCGCGCTCCGAGACGACCTCGTCCAGCTCGTAGCCGTGCCTCGGCCGCTCGACCACCAGGCCGAGCACGGTCAGTTCCGCGTCGGTCAGCACGCCGGTACTCTAGCACTAGAATAGTCAGCTTCCGGAAATTGCGGTGACATCCGGGGCTTCGCCCCAGGTCGGGGGGCTCCGCCACCCGAGCCCCCCGAAAAATGTCGGTGGGTGCTGGCATGCTTCACCTCGTACCGGAAAGCGAGGGAGCACAGTGGGGGGACAGGTGGTGACGGCGGTGCCGTGGACCGCGGAACGCGTGGCCGGGCTGGCGCCGGATCCCGCTTCGGAGAAGGCGGGCCGGGCGCTCGCCACGCCGGCGAAGTGGACGGGCGCGGGTGCGTCCGAAGACGCCGTGTGGGGCTTCTGCCAGGGCAGTGGCAAGAAGCCGTACCAGACGTGCGTCGAGCTGGCCGAGCCCGCGTTCCGGTGTTCCTGTCCCAGCCGGAAATTCCCGTGCAAGCACGCGCTGGGGCTGCTGCTGCTCTGGGCGGCCGGGCGCGTCGACGCGGGTCCGGCGCCGGACTGGGTGCACGCGTGGCTGTCCGAACGCGCCGACCGCGCCCGCCGGGCGGAGAACCGCGCCGAGACGGCCGGCCCGAAGGACGAGGAGGCGGCCGCCCGGCGCGCTGCCGAGCGGGTGGCGCGCGTCGAAAGCGGCGTCGCGGAGCTGAAAGTCTGGCTGACCGACCGGATCGGGGCCGGGTTCGCGGGCTTCGAACGCAACGGCGGCGAAGAGCTGCGTACGGTCGCGGCGCGAATGGTCGACGCACAGGCGTCGGGTCTCGCCGGCGGCTTGCGCCGGGCGGCGGGGATCGTCGGCCGCCGCGACTGGCCGGAGGCGCTGCTGGCCGAGCTGTCCCAGCTGTACCTGCTCGCCGACGCGGCAACGCGCCTGGAGTCGCTGCCACCCGCGCTGGCGGAGACCGTCCGCACGCGGCTGGGGTTTTCGGTGGAGACGGCCCGGGTGCTGGAGGCCGGCGAGCGCGTCGCGGACGACTGGCTGATCACGGGCGCGGCGGACGAGGAGAACGACCGGCTGCTCACCCGCCGGACGTGGTTGCGGGGCCTGCGCACGGGCCGGGACGCGCTGGTGCTGTCGTTCGCCCCGCCGGGCCGTCCCCTGGACGCGACGTTGCCACCGGGCCACCGGCTGACGGCGGAACTGGCGTTCTACCCGGGCGCGGCGCCACTGCGGGCCCTGGTGGCGGAGCGCGGAATCCCCCTCGCGGCCCCGGCCGCCGAAGGTGGTTCGATCGCGGACGCCCTGGCGGCGCACACGCGGGCGATGGCGGCGGACCCGTGGCTGGAGCGCTGGCCGGTGCTGTTGTCGGGCGTCACCCCGGCCGAGCACGCGGGCGGCTGGTGTCTGTCCGAACAGGACGGAACGGCGATGCCGCTGGTGCCGTACGCGTTCCCGTGGTCACTGCTGGCCCTTTCGGCGGGCCGCCCCTTGACGGTGGCCGGCGAGTGGAGCCCGGCGGGGTTGCGGCCGCTGACGTGCTGGCACGAGAACCGGGCGGTGCGGCTGTGAACGTTTTCCCCCACTACCACCAGGAATCCGAGGTGTCCCGATGAAAGCCTGGGAAGACCTCGTCGGCACCGCCCTGCTCGGCACCCGGCGGCGCACCTTGGACCCCGCCGCCCAGCCGGCCGCCGTCCAAGAGCTCATCGCCGGCCGCGCCGATCCCGCCGAACAGCTGCTCGCCGCCGCGGCCGTGCTCAGCACCTACCGGCGGGCCGGGCGGCAGCCGCTGCACGACGTCCGGCCACTTCCCGTGGCCGCAAGCGACGAACGGCCCTTCGTCCCGCCGCTCGCCCGGGAGCGGCTCGGCCGGCTGCTCGCCGCCAGCCACCCCGACCTCCTGCTCGAGTGGCTCGGCATCGTCGCCGGCACCGGCTACCGCGTCCCCCCGGAAACCCTGCCGCTGCTCGCCGAGGCCGCGCGCACCAAGGCGGCCCTGCGCGGGCCGCTGGCCGCCGTCGCCGGGCCCGTCGGCGCCTGGCTCGGGCAGCGCAACCCCGACTGGGCCTTCCTGGCCGCACCTGCCGAAGAATCCGGGGACGTCTGGCAGTACGGCAGCCTCGCCCAGCGCCGCCGGTGGCTCGCCGCCAAACTCGTCCAGGATCCCGACGCCGCCCGCGAAGCGCTGGCCACGTCGTGGAAGACCGAGCCCGCCGACGTCCGGGCCGACTTCCTCGGCGTCCTCGCCGGGCACGTCCGAGGCGGCGACGAAGCCTTCCTCGAGGCCGCGCTCACCGATCGGGCCGCCGCCGTCCGCGAACAGGCCGCCGATCTGCTCGGCCGGCTGCCGGGCACGCGCTACGGCCAGAGCATGGCCGAACGGCTGCGACCGCTGGTCCACCGCCGGAACCGGGTGCTCACCGTCGCCCTGCCCCACGGCGAACGCGGCGACGGCACCGTCCGGCTGCGCACCCTCGTCGCAGCCGCGCCGCTCTCCTTCTGGGCCGAGTTCGGCCCGCCGGCCGAGGTCGTGCGGATGGCCGTCGAAGGCTGCCCCGCGGCCGTGCTGCGGGACTCCTGGGCCGCCGCCGCCCTGCGCCAGCGTGACGAAACCTGGGCGCAGGCCCTCATCGGCGCCGACCCCGGCGGGCGCACCACGCCGCCGCTGCTCGGGGTGCTGAGCCCGGCCGGCCAGGCCGCCACCGTCGGGCACCTGGTGAGCCGGCTGCCCGTCGAGTCGTTCGCGCGGCTGGTGCACGAACTGCCCCGCCCGTGGACGAAGGAACTCGGCACCGCGCTGCTCGACTGGATCGCCCGCCAGGACGACCACCGCCTCGTCTCGCACGCCGCCGTCGTGATCGCGCGCGCGGTGCCGCCGCAGTGCCTGCGCCACCCGCTCGCCACCACCCGCCTGACCATGGACGCCGGGCCGTGGCGCCGGGCGCTCACCGAAACGCTGAACTTCCGCCGCGAAATGTACGAGGAGCTCGCATGACCGCCCCCGCCACCGTCCTCCGGCCGCACGCCGAACAGGACCACGCCGCCGAGCTGGCCGCGCTGGCCGCCGCCGACGACCGGACGAAGCCGCCGAACTGGAACCTCTCGCCCTGGGCCGTCGTCGAGTACCTGCTCGGCGGCACCCTGGCCGACGGCACGGTGATCACGCCGAAGTACGTCGGCCCGCGGCGGCTGATCGAGGTCGCCGTCGCCACGCTCGCCACCGACCGCGCGCTGCTGCTGCTCGGCGTGCCCGGCACGGCGAAGACGTGGGTGTCGGAACACCTCTGCGCGGCCATCAGCGGCGATTCGACGCTGCTGGTGCAGGGCACCGCGGGCACGTCCGAGGAGTCGATCCGCTACGGCTGGAACTACGCCCGGCTGATCGCCGAGGGCCCGAGCGCCGCCGCCCTCGTCGAAAGCCCGCTGGTGCACGCGATGCGGGACGGCAAGCTCGCCCGCCTGGAGGAGCTGACGCGCATCCCCGCCGACGTCCAGGACTCGCTGATCACGATCCTCTCCGAGAAGACGCTGCCGATCCCGGAACTGGGCACCGAGGTCCAGGCCCGGCCGGGCTTCAACCTGATCGCGACGGCGAACAACCGCGACAAGGGCGTCAACGAACTGTCCAGCGCGCTGCGGCGGCGGTTCAACACGGTCGTGCTGCCGCTGCCGGACAGCGCCGAGGCGGAGGTCGAGATCGTCAGCCGGCGGGTCGCCGAGCTCGGCACGTCGCTGCAGCTGCCGGTGGAAGCCGCCGAGCTGGCCGAGATCCGCCGCGTCGTCACGGTGTTCCGCGAGCTGCGCTCGGGCCGCACCGAAGACGGCCGCACGGCGGTGAAGTCGCCGTCCGGCACGCTGTCGACCGCGGAGGCGATCAGCGTGCTCACCGGCGGGCTCGCCCTGGCCACCCACTTCGGCGACGGCGTCCTGCGCCCGCACGACATCGCGGCGGGCATCCACGGCGCGGTGGTCAAGGACCCCGTGGCCGACCGCGCGATCTGGATCGAATACCTGGAGACCGTGGTCCGCGAACGCGACGGCTGGGCCGACTTCTACCGGGCGGGCCAGGAGCTTTCGTGACGGCGACCCACCTGCTCGGCATCCGCCACCACGGCCCGGGATCCGCCAGGGCCGTGGCGGCGCGGCTCGCCGAGCTCGAACCCGACGTCGTCCTCATCGAGGGACCACCCGAAGCCGACGCCCTGGTCGAGCTCACCGAAGACCCGGCCATGGCACCCCCGGTCGCGCTCCTGGCCTACGCGACCGACGACGTCTCACGCGCCGCGTTCTGGCCGTTCGCCGTCTTCAGCCCCGAATGGCAGGCGCTCACCTACGCCCGCGAAGCCGGCATCCCGGTGCGGTTCTGCGACCTCCCGGCCGCGCACACGTTCGCCGCGGGGCCGGACGAGCACGCGGGCCCGCCGGTCGACCCCCTGGCCCTGCTGGCCTCGGCCGGCGGGTACGACGACCCGGAACGCTGGTGGGACGACGTCGTCGAATCGCGGCGGGACACCGAAAGCCCGTTCGAAGTGATCGCCGAGGCGATGAGCGCGGTCCGGGAGGACGAAGAACCCCCGCAGGGTAGCGAAGCCCGCCGCGAGGCCTACATGCGCTCGGTGCTGCGCCGCACCCGCAAGGACGGCTTCGAGAACATCGCCGTCGTCTGCGGTGCCTGGCACGTGCCCGCGCTGGCGGATCCGCTGCCACCGGCGTCGCACGACCAGGCCGTCCTCAAAGGACTCCCGAAGCGGAAGGTCGCGTGCACCTGGGTGCCGTGGACGCACGGGCGCCTCGCCACGGCGAGCGGCTACGGCGCCGGCGTGCGGTCGCCGGGCTGGTACCACCACCTGTTCACCACCCCCGAAGACGTCACCACGCGCTGGCTGACCGGCGTCGCCGGAGTGCTGCGGGAGGAGGACCTGCCCGTCTCGACCGCGCACGTCATCGAGGCGGTCCGCCTGGCCGAGACCCTGGCCACGCTGCGGGGGCGGTCGTCGGCCGGGCTCGCCGAGGTCACCGAAGCCACCCGCTCCGTGCTGTGCGGCGGGGACGAGGTGCAGGTCGAGCTCGTCACGCGGCGGCTGGTGGTCGGGGAACGGCTCGGCGAGGTGCCCGACCACGTCCCGCAGCCACCGCTGGCCGCGGACCTCACCGCGACCGCGAAGCGCCTGCGGCTCAAAAAGGACCCGGTCGTCAAGGAGCTCGACCTCGACCTGCGGACGCCGGGCGGGCTCGACCGCTCGAAGCTGCTGCACCGGCTGCGGATCCTCGGCATCGAGTGGGGCAGCCGGGAGGCGTCGGCGCGGCGGAACAAGGGCACCTTCCGCGAAACCTGGGCGCTGGCCTGGGAACCGTCGTTCGAGGTGGACCTGGTCGCGGCGGCCGTGTACGGCACCACCGTGCCGTCGGCGGCCACCGCCGCGGTCCGGGCCACCGTCGAAGGCACGCCACCGCTGGACGAGGTCACCACGGCCGTCGAGAACTGCCTGCTCGCCGACCTGCCGGAAGCGCTGCCCGAAGCGCTCGCGGCGCTCGACGCGCGGGCGGCGGCGGACGCGGACGTCGCCCGGCTGATGTCGGCCCTGCCCGCGCTGGCCAGGGCAACCCGGTACGGCAACGTCCGCGGCACGGACACCGGCGCGCTCCGGGCGGTCGCCGACCGGATGCTCGACCGGATCTGCGCCGGCCTGCCCCCGGCCGCCCACGGCATCGACGACGACGCCGCGGCCCGGCTGGCCAAGCTCGTCGACGGAGTGCACGACGCCACCTCGCTGCTGGGCGACGAGGCGAAGGAACGCTGGCTGACGGCGCTGGCCCGGCTGGCGGAACGGCCGTCGCTGCCCCCGCTGCTGGCCGGACGGCTCACCCGGATCCTGCACGACGCCGGGCTGCTCGACGCGCTCGACATCGAACTGCGGCTGGGCCGGGCCCTCACGCCGGGCGTCACGCCGTCGGCGGGCGCGGCCTACGTCGAAGGCTTCTTCGACGGCGGAGCACTGCTGCTGGTGCACGACGAAGGCCTGCTGCGGGTGATCGACGCGTGGCTGGCGGCGATCCCGGCCGACGTCTTCACCGAGGTGCTCCCGTTGCTGCGCCGCACTTTCGGGGCGTTCAGCGGGCCGGAAAAGCGGGCGATCGGGCAACGGGCGGCCGGGCTCACCGGCGCCGCGCGAACCGTGGCGATGGCCGATGAACTGGACGAGGACCGGGCCGAGCGCGTGCTGCCCGTCCTGGCGACGCTCTTGGGGGTGGGAGCATGACGGCAGACACCGACCGGGTGCGGCGCTGGCGGCTGGTGCTGGGCGGGGACGGCGCCGGGCCGGGGTCCGGGCTGGCGGACGCTCAGCTGTCCGATGAGGACAGTGGGGTGGACGCGGTGCTGGCCGCGCTCTACGACAAGCCCGACGAGGAGACCACGGGCGGGCCGCGCAGCGCGAACCTGGGTGCCTCGGCGCCGCGGGTCGCGCGCTGGCTCGGCGACATCCGGCGCTACTTCCCGAGCACCGTCGTGCAGGTGATGCAGCGCGACGCGGTCAACCGGCTGGGGCTCACCCGGATGCTGCTGGAGAAGGAACTGCTGTCGGCGGTCGAGCCGGACGTCCACCTCGTCGGCACGCTGCTGTCGCTGAACGGCGTGCTGCCGGAGGAAACCAAGGAGACCGCCCGCGAGGTGGTCCGCAAGGTCGTCACCGAGCTGGAGGAACGGCTCGCCGAACGCACCCGCGCGGCGATCCGGGGCGCGCTGGACAAGGCGTCGCGGACGCACCGGCCCCGCCCCGGCGACGTCGACTGGGCACGCACGATCCACGCGAACCTGAAGCACTACTCCCCCGAACTGCGCACGATCGTCCCGGAGAAGCTGATCGGCTTCGGCCGTCGGCAGCAGGCGGTGCAGCGGGACGTGATCCTGGCCGTCGACCAGTCGGGCTCGATGGCGGAGTCGGTGGTGTACTCCGGGCTGTTCGGCGCGGTCCTGGCCTCGATGCGGGCGTTGAAGACGTCGTTCGTGGCGTTCGACACCGAGGTCGCGGACCTCACCGAGCACCTCACCGACCCGGTCGACGTCCTGTTCGGCACCCAGCTGGGCGGCGGCACGGACATCAACCGGGCGATCGCGTACTGCCAGGGCCTGGTCGAACGCCCGGAGCGGACGCTGCTGGTGCTGATCAGCGACCTCTACGAGGGCGGCGACGAGGACGAACTGCTGCGCCGGATCGCCGAGCTGGCCGGCGCGGGGGTCCAGGTGGTGACGCTGCTGGCGCTGTCGGACTCGGGCGCACCGTCGTACGACCACGAGAACGCGGCGGCACTGGCCGAGCTGGGCATCCCGGCCTTCGCGTGCACGCCCGACCAGTTCCCGGAGCTGATGGCCGCAGCCATCCGCGGCGACGACCTGCAGAGCTGGGCGGCCCGGGAGAGCAGCTGAGTTGCGGAATGAAACTGACAGCCCGGCGGTTGAAGCGAACGTGGGACAGCAGCTCCCGCAGGAAGGACGGCTCGCCATGAAGGTCCGCAGCTCGATCCGTTCGCTCGCCCGCCAGCCGGGCGCCCAGGTCATCCGCCGGGGGACGAAGGTCCTGGTGATCAACAAGGACAACCCGCGCTCGAAGGCCCGCCAGGGCTGACCGGGACGACGGCCGCCGGGCCCGGAACCGCGTGGTTCCGGACCCGGTCGCGTTTCGTCAGGCCGGGCCCGCGAGGCCGACGAGATTGCCCTCCGGGTCGGCGAAGTGGGCGACCACCAGGTCCCGTCCCGGGGCGCGGTCCGGGCCCATCCGGCGGGTGCCGCCGAGACGTTCGGCCTCGGCCAGCGCCGCCGCGACGTCCGGGACGCCCACGTAGAACACGACGTGACGCTCGTGAGCCGCGCCGCCGCCGACGCCGCCCGGGATGGTGTCCGTCTCCACGAACCCGTAGCCACCCGGTTCCGACACCTGGTCCGACACCGGCCCGGACGTGTCGAACTCCCAGCCGAACAGCTCGCCGTAGTACCCGCGCAGCCGCGCCGGGTCGGTGCCGATGATCTCGAAGTGCACGACTGACCGGCCCATGACCGTTCCTTCCCGTCGACATCCGGACCCGGCCGACCGTACGCGCATCCAGTTGTTAAAAACAACCACTCAGTTGTACATTGAGTCCATGCCGACGAGCCGCAGCTACCGGGACGCCTGCACCATCGCGCGTGCCCTGGACGTCGTCGGGGAACGCTGGGCCCTGCTCGTGGTGCGTGAGCTGCTGCTCGGGCCGCAGCGGTTCTCCGACGTCCGCCGCGCGCTGCCCGGCGCCAGCTCGAACCTGGTCACCGACCGGCTCCGCGAGCTCGAAGGCCACGGCGTCGTGACGCGCCGGCAGCTGCCACCCCCGGCCGCCTCGACCGTCTACGAGCTCACCGACTGGGGCCGCGAACTGGAGCCGGTCGTGCTGGCGCTGGGCGCGTGGGGCGCGCGAGTCCCGCTCCCCCGGGCCGCGTCCCTCGGCGTCACCTCCGTGCTGCTGTTCCTCCGCGGGTCCGCCCGCCCGCGCGGCACCGCGTGCTACCGCGTCGAGCTGGACGCCCGCGTGTGGACGGTCCGCACCGAGCCGGGCCGCCTGACGATCGAGCCGGGCGAGCCCGGCGCCCCGGACGCGACGATCCGGACCGATCCCGCGACCCTGAACGCTTTGCTCGAACAGCCTTCCCACCTCGAGGACGCCATCGCCGACCGCAGGCTGACGATCGAGGGCGACCGGAACGCGGTCCGCAGGCTGCTGCGCGAACACGAAGGCTGAGAACCCCGCCGGACCGGGTCGGGGCACCGGCCCGGCGAGGAGGCCTGCTTACAACGCGACCAGCTTCGTCCCGCCGAACGTGCCCTTCAGCGGCACCACCACGGACCGGCCGCGCACCGTCACCGTGACGCTGTCCTGCAGCTGCGTCGGATCCGACACCGCGAGCTGGGTCCGGATGCCGCAGCGCCCGATCGCGACCGATGCCGGACCCGACACGCTCAGCTCACCGGCCGAGCCCGCCGCGAAGAAGTTCGCCAGCACCGTGCCGTCGGCGGTCCGGATCGCCTGCACCACCGGGGTGTTCGCGAGCACCCGCCACGCCCAGGACGCCGTGAGCGTGTCGATCACCGAAGCACCCGGGAGCACCGCGTACGCGTACTTCGCGTCCGTCGGCTGCACGCCGTGTTCCAGGATCAGCTTCTGGTACCGGCGTGTGTTCGGTGTCGTGGTGCCCTTGGTGTTGGCGCCCGTGTCGATGTCGCGCCACGCGCCTGTCCGGTCCTCGCGCAAGGCCGTCACCGAAGCGTCGTCGAGCAGCGCGTACCCGCCGACGTTCTCCAGGTGCGCCCAGCGCGGCCGCCGCAGCGCCGTCGCCTTGCCGAGGTCGGTGGCCACGCGCCGGCCGTCGGCCAGCAGCGTCCCGCGGCCGCCCTCGCCGAGGTTGCGGTTCTCGATCGTCGTGCGCACCGCGTGGGGAGACGTGCTGGTGATCCCGGCGCCGAGGCAGAGGATCCCGTCCGGGGTGAAGAACCACGACTTCTTCGCGACCAGCGAGCCGTCCCAGTTCTCGAAGTCGAACCCGTACGCGCCGTGCCGCGCGTCCCAACGGACGCCGCCGGTGTGCGGGTTCGGGCCGACCGGCACGCCGCCGAACTTCGGGTCGACCGGGCCGTCGTGCTCGGTCGTGCCCGGCAGCAGCAGCGGGTCCACCGTCGGCCAGTAGGCGTCGGTGTAGTGGCCCTTGGCGTTCGGGAGGAACGTGTAGAGCACGCCGTCGCCGACGTGGTAGCCCTTGAGGTTCTGGCCGTTGATGGATTCGTAGCGCGAGATCCGCGTCGAGCTGACGCCCAGGGACGCCGACCAGCCGTCGGTGACGTGGACCATCCGGTCCTGCTGGCCGAAGATCCGGTGCGCCGCCACCACCCGCGCCGGGCGCGCGCCCGACGCCAGCATGTCCTGCGCGAACTCGATGCCCGGCGTCGCCACCAGGTCCGGGCCGGGCGCGAACCGCTCCGGGTCCGGGATCTTCAGGAACGGCGCGTACTCGCCTTCCTTGATCCACTTCGCGGCCAGGGCGTTGAGGTCGGTCTTCGTCCTGCCCGCCGCCGTCCGGGCCAGCACCAGCGTCGCGACGGTGAGCTGGTGGCCGATGTCGTGGCCGGTCTCCCCCTGGCGCGACAGCATCCGCCCGCGCACCGGCTCCATCAGCGCGCCCGCGTAGACGAAGGGCGCGAAGCTGTCGGCGACGAGCGCGTAGATCTTGTCCTTGAGCGGCTGCGGGAGCGCGTACGCGGTGCCCTGCGTGACGTGGATGGCGCCGGCGAGCGCGGTCAGCAGCACGATGCCGTAGTGCCCGGGGTACGGGATGGTGTCGTGCTGGATGAAGGAACCGTCGACGTGGAAGCCGTCGCCCGCCGCGCGGTCCAGCTTCGCGACGACGCTCGCCGCACCCCCGCCCACGACGTCGGTGAGCGCGTCGATGCCGGTTTTGATCCACGCCGTGTCGCCGAGCATCGCGCCCGAGACGATCGAGATGAGTGCCTTGTCCGCGCGGTTGGCGCCGGTTTCGACCACCGACGGGTTGTTGGCGCGCAGGTTCGGGTTGCCGACGAACCGCTTGACCGGCGCCAGGTAGCGGGCCAGCTGCTCCGCGGTGAGCC
>NZ_JBHVXZ010000087.1:0-42816 GCF_042881395.1 Amycolatopsis sp. NPDC058278
TGACACCGGCGGGCAGCCGATTGTGGGAGCGACTCACCGAGCACCTGGACCAGAGTCTGGCCGGACCCGGTCCTGCTGCCCAGTATCAAGTAGCCCTTCTTGTTCAAGCGGAGTGCTGCCCATGTTCGGCTTTCTCGACGTGCCCGTCGAAGGCGCGTACCACCTGATCCACGTGCTCACCGGCCCCCTCTCGACGGCGCTGGCGATCGTCGTCTTCACCCTCGGCGTGCGGCTGCTGCTGCACCCGCTCGCCCGGTCGGCCGCCCGCGGCGAACGAGCGCGAACCGCGCTGCTGCCCGAGATCCGCGCCCTGCAGGAGGAGCACGGCCACGACCGGGAGCGGCTGGCCGCGGAGATGATGCAGCTGCAGCAGGAGTCCGGGACGTCCCTGTTCGTCGGCTGCCTGCCGATGCTGCTCCAGCTGCCGTTCTTCATGGTCATGTACCGGCTGTTCACCACGGCCACGATCGGCGGCGAACCCAACTCGCTGCTCGGCGCGACCCTGCTCGGGACACCGCTGGGCGCGCACGGCCTGGGCGGCAGCCCGCTCGTGTTCGTGATCGCGGCCGGGCTCGCCGTCGTCGCCTGGTTCTCGGTGCGCCGGCAGCCCGCCCCGGCTTCCGGCGTTCCGGGCGGGAAGCTGCTGCGGCTGCTGCCCTACGGCACCGTGCTCGCCACGCTCGTCGTGCCGCAGGCCGCCGGCATCTACCTGCTCACCACGACGGCGTGGAGCGCGGCGGAACGGGCGTTGCTACGACGCGGTTCGTGAGCGCCGCCAGTCCTCGACCGCCTCTTCGACGTCCACCAGCGCCACCGTGAGCGGCGGGCCGGAGAGGTGGTTGAGGTAGGCCTGCCGGATCCGCTCGTTGAGGTCCTCGATGAGTTCCCGCACCCGCCGTTCGGTGCGCTCGGCGGCGAGCTTGCCCGGCAGGTCCTGGACTTCGCGCTTGAGCGCGAGCGACGGTGGCAGCAACACCGTCGTGTCGTGCCCGCCCTTCCGGACTTCGCGGAGGACCCAGTCGGTCACGGCGTCGTTGCCGGTGGGTTTGGGCAGCGGTTTGCCGGTGCCGGGCAGGTCGTCGAACTCGCCGCGCTCGCGAGCTTCGGCGATCTGCCGGTCGACCCACCAGCGGAAGGACACCTTCGGTGGTTTGCGCCTGCTCATCTCCTCGCACCCCCTCCGTCCGCTCTCCAGGGTAATGTCCGGATGACGAGCGAGGGGACCGCATGACCGTCGAACGCAGTGGCGCCGAGGACGTCGACCGGACGCTCGCGCTGCTCTGGCGCGCCCGCGGCGGCGGCGCCGAACCGACCAGGGGCCGCCGTCCGACGCTGACGATCGAGCGGATCGTCGCCGCCGCGATCACGGTCGCGGACGCCGACGGGCTCGCCGCCGCGTCGATGCACCGGGTCGCCAAGGAGCTGGGCGCCGGCACAATGACGCTCTACACCTACGTGCCCGGCAAGGCCGAGCTGGTCGACTTGATGGTCGACGACGTGCTCGTCGGGCGGCGGCTGCCCGGGCCGGGCGAGCCGCGCCGCGGGGACTGGCGCGAGCAGGTGGCGCTCTACGCCGAGCGGACCCGGCAGGTCTACCGGGACCACCCGTGGCTGTGCGAGGTTTCGCGTGTCCGGCCGCCGCTGGGCCCCGGCCAGCTGGCGGGCCAGGAGTACCTGCTGTCGATCATGGACGCGCTCGGGCTGCCGCCGCGGCAGGCCGTCGCGGCGGCCAACGGGATCGGTACGTACGTCGACGCGAACGCCGCGCTGGGCGCGGAGAACGCCCGGCTGGAGCGCAGCACCGGCCAGTCGACCGAGGCGTGGTGGCACCAGCGGTCGTCGTTCTGGGAGAACTACTTCGTCGTCGACGCGCACCCGGCGATGAACCGCATCTGGCTCGGCGGGGGCTTCGACCAGAGCGCCAAGGCGCAGGGCGACACGGCGTACGAGTTCGGCCTGAACCGGATGCTCGACGGCATCCAGGCCCTGGTGGACTAGCGCCGGCTGCGCCACCGCAGCCGGCGTCGCTCCTGCTGGGGCACCGAAGCCGGCTGAGCCGTCGACGCCGCGCGCAGGACGTCCCGGCAGAGCGGGTCGAACCGGCCGGGTTCTTCGATCATCGGCGCCGCCAGCACGACGTGCCCGCACACCGCCCGGAACCGCCCCTCGTGCCGTCCCGCCGCGAACTCCTCCTCGGTGACGGCATGGGTGTAGCCGTCGGTGTCGCAGCGGATGTGCACCAGGAACGGCTCCACCGGGCTCATCCGGCCGAACTGGTCGAGGTGGTTTCGGTGGGGGCGTCCGTCGAGTCGGCCGGGGTGGCGGCGGCGGTCGACGACGGCGGCGGGGTGGTGCTGGTCGTCGCCGGCGGCGGCGTGGTCGGGTCCGTCGAAGGCGGCGTGACCGGGTCCGTGGACGTCGGCGGGGTCGGCGTCGTCGGGGTGGTCGGGGTGGTGGTCGGGTCCGGCGTGGTGGGCGTCGTCGGCGTGGTCGCCGGCGTGTCCGTCGGCGGGGTGTCGACCGGCGGCGCGGGCGGTGCCGGGACGCCGACCGGGGACCCGGCCGCGGCGGCGTCCGGCGCGTTCGGCACGCCGATCGGCACCTGGCTGTCGGGCAGCTGGGCCACCCCGCCGCGGTAGGCCGCGGCCCAGGCCAGCACGGTGTCCACATAGGACTGCGAGTTGTTGTAGCGGCGCACGGCGATCCGCTGGCCCGCGTCGGTGGAGAGGTCGAGGCCGCCCGAGCACAGGTAGCGCGCGGTGGCCAGCGCCTCGTCGTAGATGTTGTTCGGGTTCGACACGCCGTCGCCGTTGCCGTCGGAGGCGTAGCCGCGCCACGTCGACGGGATGAACTGCGTCGGACCGACCGCGCGGTCCCACACGGTGTCGCCGTCGTACTTGCCGCCGTCGGTGTCCGGGATCGCGGCGAACGCGCCCGCGCCGTTGAGCACCGGGCCGAGGATCGGCTCCAGCGTGTCGCCGTTGGCGTTGACGTACCCGCCGCGGGCGTGGTTGGACTCGATCCGGCCGATGCTGGCGATCAGCGCCCAGTCGAGGTGGCAGTTCGGCTGTTCCTTGGCGAGGATGTTCGCGGCGTTCTGGTACGCCTTGAGCATGCTCCCCGGGATGCCGAGTGACCCGGAGATACCGGCGGAGCCGGCCCGCCCGCCGGGCACGACCAGCGGTTCGGGCAGCGGCGGCTGGGGCAGGCTGCCGTTGACCGCGATCGGCGGCATGACGATGTTCGGCTGCTGCGGCGCCGGAGCGGCGACGGCCTGGTCGGGCGCGCTGTCCCCGGCGTTGGCCACCACGACCGGCGCGGGCAGGCCCGTGGTCAGCGTCGGCAGCACGACGAGCGCCCCACCCGCGAGCGCGGCGGCGGTCCGCCGGACCGAACGCGCGCTCGTGCGACGTGGCCGGTGCTTGGGCATGGTCGTCCCCGCTTCCCTCGATCTGTCGCTGATCGCCTCACCCGATCGGCCTCACCCACCGGTACTGACCGGTAGGAGCAAGCTATCCGATGGAACCAAACTTTGGCGAATGCCACAGCCAAATCGGCCCCGGATGGAGAAGTTCGTCTGGATGGCACAAAACCTTCGTAGGAAATCTGTCAGATTCACCAGGACTTAACGGGGCGCTGCGGACAGTTTGTCCGACAGGACACCGGGCACGGTGAGCCCCCGGTGCGTCACGTCCGAAGAAAAGCGCCGGACGAGCGGATCCGACGGTGTCGCGGTGAACGTCACGACGTCCCGGTGCAGCGGAGGCTTCAGCCGCCGCAGCGCCCCCGGGAAGGTCCGCGTCAGCGCGGTGGTCGGGACCAGTGCCACCCCGAGCCCCGCCGCGGCGAGCTGGGCCGCCGTCGCCGCCTGTTTCGTCCGCATCACCGCGTCCAGCACCGTCCCGCTCCGCGCCGCCTCCTGGTCGAGCCAGCCACCGAGCCCATTGTCCCGGTGGTAGTGCACCACCGGAATGCCCGCGAGGGCGGTCATCGGGACGGCCGCCCGGGCAGCGAGCGGGTGGTCCGCGGTCAGTGCCACGACGATCTCCTCGCGTCCCACCACCTCGGCGGACCCCGTCCAGCGGCTCGGCCGCGGCCCGACCGCGATGTCCGCTTCGCCCGTTTCCAGGGCTTCGACCAGCGCGTCCGCGCTCGTGGTCTCGGTTAGCGTGATCAGCACGTCCGGCCAGTGGCGGTGCCAGGCGCGCAGGACGGGGGCGAGCAGCCCCGCGGTCATGCTCTCCGCGCACGCGATCCGCAGGGTGCCTTCGCCACCGCCGGCCACCGCGCGGCCGGTCCGGACCACCCGCTCGGCGGCGGCCAGCGCCGCCCGCGCGTCCGCGAGCACCGCCCGCCCGGCGCCGGTGGGGCGGACCCCGCGCGGCAGCCGTTCCAGCACCGGCGTCCCCAGTTCCCGCTCGAGCGCGCCGATCTGGTGGGACAGCGCGGGCTGCGACAGGTGCAGCCGCGCGGCCGCCTCGGTGATCGAGCCCGCGTCCAGGACGGCGACCAGGCACTCGAGCGCGCGCAGCGTAGGCATTCGTAAATTCTATCGCAGCAATCGAAAACCTTCGGATCGCGATGGGATGGTTCCGGGCGCGCCCCGCGCTGAACGCCGTGTGCGAGACGAAAGGAGCACGGAAATGTCGTTCGAGGGAAAACGGCTGGTCATCGTGGGCGGCGGCTCGGGGATCGCCCGCCGGATCGCGGTGGACGCGTGCGCGGCCGGCGCGGAAGTGATCTCGGCCGGACGCCATCCGGCGGCGCTGGTGGAGCGCGGTGTCCGGGCCGCGTTCGCGGATCTCGGTGAGGAATCGTCGTTGAAAGCGCTTGCCGACGAAGTGGGCGAAGTGGACTTCGTGGTCTCGCTCGCCGCGGCGCCGGCGAACGGCCCGGTCGCGACGTTGGAGCGTGCCGCGGTCGCGCGCGCCTTCGACGCCAAAGTGGTCGGTCCCCTGATGCTCGCCAAGCACTTCGCGCCGCGATTCCGCGAAGGCGGTGCCATGGTGTTGTTCTCCGGCGTCGCCGCCTGGCGCCCGGCGCCGGAGAGGACGGTCATGGCGACCACGAACGGCGCGGTGGCGTTCCTCGCCGAAGCGCTCGCCGTGGATCTCGCGCCGGTCCGGGTCAACGCGATTTCCCCGGGCATCGTCGACTCGGGTGCGTGGGACCGGCTCGGCGAGGCGAAGGCGGAGTTCTTCCGCCGGACCGCGGAAGCGAATCCCGCCCGCCGGGTGGGGCGGCCCGAGGACGTTTCGGCGGCCACGCTCCAGTTGCTGGCCAACCCGTTCGTCACGGGTTCGGTGCTGCATGTGGACGGTGGCGGCCGGCTCGGGTGAACGAGCCTTTACACGGAGTTGAAGCCTTCCTATGATCGGCCGTCCGGACGCGTTGCCGCCCGTCCGGACGGCCCCAGGTGGAGGGTTTGATGGCACGTAGGGCTCCGCGCCGAGAGCAGGTCACCGTCGCTGAGCTGCTGGTCCGCTCCGACGCACCGTTTGATCGTTACCGTGACGAGGACACGGTCGTGTTCCCGCGGGTGGCGCGCCACCGGGAGAGGCCGCAGGTCTTGCGCTCGCTGACGCGGTTGCGGATGTTGTCCGTGGTCGCGGGGGCGCTGGCGCTGACGGGCGGAGTCAGCGCGGCGGTGTCGATGCCGTCTTCGCGCGACGTGGGTGCGGCCTGGCCACCGGCCGGCTTGGAACCCCCGGCGGTGGCGCTGGTCCCGCTGCCGGCCGACGTCGTCGTGCCGCCGGCCAAGCACGCCCCGGCGCCGCCCGTGACTCCGGAATCCGTAGCGCCTCCGGCGGAGCCGTCCGGAATTTCTCCGGCAGCTGTCGATCCGGAATCGGATTCCGTCGGCCCGGCCGTGCGCCGCGGAACCTTGGCGCGCGCGGTGAAGATCGTCGACAAGGTGAAGACGCCGGTGAAGGCAAAACCGGCGCCGCCCGCCGAGCAGGCGGCGCCGGTGCGCCACGAGATCCCGGACGTCCCGCTCTGGTCGCGCGGTCGCCCCGGAACCCCGGACTGGCCGGCGATGTGGGGCGGCCGCCGCCCGGCCGGCTTTTCCTTCGGCGAGCACCACCACGGATGCGGCGGAGGCGGCGGCCGTCACCGCCGCTGAGGTCAGGTGCCGAGCGGAAGCTGGTACTGCATGAATCCCTTGTCGACCGCGACCTGGTCATAGAGCCGCCGGGCGGTCACGTTCGACGTGTGGGTGTGCCAGTAGACCCGCACGCACCCCCGCGCCCGCGCCCAGCCGGCAACGGCTTCGATGAGGGCGCGGCCGACCCCGCGCCCGCGAGCGCCGGCATCGGTGAAGAGGTCCTGCAGGTAGCAGACGTCGGCGGAGGTGGTGCTGACGTGCGTGAGGAAGTGGACGATGCCGACGAGTTCGCTCTCGGCCCACGCGCCGAGAGCGTGCATCCGTTCCCCGCGGGCGAACTCGCGCCACGCCCGGTCCACGAGTTCCGGCGCGAGGGTCCTGCCGTAGAACGTGTTGTAGCCGGCGAACAGGTTTTCCCAGGCAGCGCGGTCTTTTTCGGTGAGGCCCCCAATGGTGATCATGGTCCGAGGCTAACGCGCAGGGGACACGCACCGGACACAACTCGCGAGTAAGGTGACGAACCCGAATCAAATTCATAGAATCGCGGAGCCCGGGTCGGCGAAAGCAGCGGAGGTTCCTGATGGCGCGCACGGCGCACCGTGCCAGCGGCAGACGCGTCTCGGTGGGGGAGCTGATGCTGCGGCCGGATGTCCGTGGCCGCCGACGCCCTGAAGATCTCGAAGTGCTGGAGCTGGCATACCGCATGCGCCGCCGAATCGGCCCCGAGGCGGCGACGCAGGTCCCGTCCCCGGGAGCCCGAGCACTGGCCGCGGTGACCGCCCTTTGGCGGCGCAAGCCGAGGTAAGCCCCGGTCAGGCCGCGGCGGGCACCGGTGTCGGCGGCGAACTTTTCCGGCCGGCCGGCCGCGCGCGTGGTTCGGCGGTGGCCGGGCCGAGGAACTCCGGTAGGTCGCTGGTGGCGCTTCTTCGCCGGGGTGGTGCAGCAGCCGGTGGTGGTGACGGTGGTCTGCCGGGTCCGAGGTGCGCACATTCAGCCGCCGGGCTGCGCGGTGGAACCGTTGGTGGAGCTTGTTGGCTGCTGGTGACGCACGGGCCAGGCGGATGCTTGGCGGTTCAGGTCCGTTGCCTGCGCGGTTGAGGGTGGCGCCGTGGGTGGTGCTCGTCGGGCGCGGGTCCTTTCGGCGGTGTGGGGCGCGCACGTTTCGTCTGTCGGGTTGGGAAGCGGGGCCGTTGGCGGATTTGTGCGGCCCGAGTCTCTTCGCGGGTCGCGTGGGTGTGGGCCCGTAGCCGTGTGGCTGCGGGTCTTTCCCGTGTTCAGGCTGCGAATGGAAGTGGTTGGTGGAGGTTGTTGCGCCTGGGTTTTCGGCGTTTGTCGATGAACCTGGGTGGGAGGAATTCCGGTAGGCCGTCGGGGGCGATGCGGACTTCCCAGCCGGAGCGGTGCAGGAGCCGGTGATGGTGGGCGCACATCAAGACCAGGTTGGCCAGATTGGTGGGACCCCCATCGGCCCAGTGACGGATGTGGTGACCCTGGCAATGCCGGGGTGGTCGGTGGCAGCCGGGGAAGGCGCAGCCACGGTCGCGTAGGTAGAGGGCGCGGCGGAGTCCGGCGGAGATGAGGCGGCGGAGGCGGCCGAGGTTGAGGGGTTCGCTTTTCTCGCCGAGGACGGCGGGGATGATCATGCTGTCGCAGGCGTGTACCCGGGCTTCGGCGGCAGACATCTCACCGGTGTCCCCGAGCGTGGCCGTCCCGACACCGGTTTTCAGGTCCTCTAGCGACACTGCGACCATCACATGGGCTCGTTCCCCCGCCTGCATCGGCAGTTCCGGGGAGTTGAGGGCGAGGTCGATTGCGTCGGAGAAGGCGTCGCCGTGGCGTTGGGGCAGTGTGCGGTGGTCGGGGCCGTCGTCGCTGGTGCGGCGTTCGGCCAGGGCGTCGAGCAGGGCGTTGGTGCGGGTGCCGGTCTCGTCGTCGAATGTGCCGTTGAGTTCCCAGATCCCGGTTCGCTTGCGGCGCAAGAATAGTTCGCGGGTGGGGGTGGCGGGTTCGGTGTCGTCAGGCTCGGTGCCGTCGGGGTTCAAGTGGGCGAGGATGCGGGCGCCGAGGGCGGCGACCTGCTTGTGCCCGGCATCGGCAGCAAACGTCAGCAAGTCAGCCTCAACGCGCGCATGATGTTCAGGCGAAACCTGGGTGAGCACACCGGTGATCACGTCGATCATCGAGTTGCTCAACCGCCCAGCCCGCGCGGCAACACCGGTCGCGGCCGCGAGAGCGGGAATCGGGCTGCCATCAAGGTTACGGCCGGGGTTGAGAGCGCGGGCGCGTCTCACCATCCGTTCGCCAGCCCTGCCTGGGAACATCGACAAGATGCTCCAACAACCGGGCCACAGAGCGGTAACCGAACAGCTCCATCACCCCGCGCTGCTCGATTTCCACCAGCAGCGCACCAAGTTCCGCCTCCGCCGACCGCATGCACGCGACCAGCTCACCGATGCGGTCGGCCAGAGCCACCGCATCGGAGGAGACAGCCACGTTGTTGTCGGACATACCCCCAGATTACCGAGATTCGAACACGGGTTCATCACACGAAAGGGCGTAAGGGGCAAGCTGCTGTCTGGGGAACCGAAGCCTCAAAAGCCGATCGTCGAAGGAGATTGGGCGGCCAAACTCGTTGCCGGTGGCTCGACCGCTGCGCAATGCGTGCCCGGCGCCGGCAGCTTTCCGGTGATCAAGTAGTCGTCGGCCGCCTTCGTCACGCAGGTGCTGTTCTTGGCGTACGCGCCGTGGCCCCAGCCGTCGTAGGTCAGCAGGGTGTTGCCGGTCTGGCGGGCCACCGCCTGCGACCACGCGTACGGGGTCGCCGGGTCGTGGCGGCTGCTCAGCAGCAGCAACGGTGGTGCGCCGTGGATCTGCGGCACGCGCTGCGGGTTGCTGGTGCGGTTCGGCCAGCCGATGCAGCTCGTGACCGTCGCCCAGCCCAGTGCGCTGATCTTGACGTCCGGGGCGAGCACCGCCGCCCCGCGGCGGTAGGTCTCGAGTTCGGCGAAGTTGTGCACGGGCAGGCGCCAGTCGTCGCAGAGCACGGCGGGGAGGACGTAGTTGACCGGGATGTCCTCGCGCAGCCGCGTCGAAGCCCCGGTGCCGTCCACGAAGGACTTCAACGCCGACGCGAGCCGATCCCAGCTCGGGCCGTAGAAGTTGCTGTGGATGATCGAGGCGAGCGTCAGCGGTGTGACCGGCTCGCCGCTTCGCGGGTCCGTGAGCTCGCCGCGCGCGGCCTTGTCCTGGAGGTCACGAGTCAGCTTCGAGACGTCCCGGCCGTGCAGCGCGCAGCTCGGCGTCCGGTCGCACCAGGCCGCGAACTCGCCGAACTCCGCCTGTGCCGACTGGGTTTCGCTCCTGATGAAATCCCACGCGGTGAACTGCGAATGGTCCATGTTGCTGTCCAGCACGAGCGCGCGGACCTTGTCCGGGAACAGTTCCGCGTACTGCTGGCCCATCAGCGTGCCGTAGGAAACGCCGTAGTAGGTCAGCTTGGCCTCGCCGAGCGCGCCGCGGATGACGTCCATGTCCCGCGCGACGCTCTTCGTGTCGCCGAACTCCGCGAGCGGCCCGGTGAGCCGGTTGCAGCTTTCGCCGAGCTTTCGGTTGTGCGCCGCGAGCTGCTCGAACTCGTCCTGGTTGCGCGGCACCTGCGGGTAGTCGGCGATCAGTTCCTCGAGCCCGCACTTGATCTGGGTGCCGGCGCCGACGCCGCGCGGGTCGAACCCCACGGTGTCGAAGCGCCGGGTGACCTCGGGTGAGAGCGACCAGCCGGTCTTGACCGCCTCGGTGCCCGATCCGCCGGGGCCGCCCGGGTCCATCAGGACCGAGCCGATCCGGGCCTGGGGATCCGTGGCTTTCCGCCGGGCGAGCGCGACGGACGTGGTGCCGCGGTCCGGATGTGCCCAGTCCACCGGCACGGTCACCGTGCCGCAGTCGACGCCGGGCGCGTCGGCGCACGGCTGCCAGTCGACGGATTCCGCGGCCGAAGCGGGCGTTGCCGCCAGAAGGCTCCCCAAAACCGCCGTCACCGCCGCGGCCGTCACCAGCCGCTTGCGCACCCCCGCCATCGCCCGGCCTCCCCCTCACCGACAGTACCCGACCCACTCCAGCAAATCACCGATCCGGTGATCCCGCCAGCTTCCCAGGTGCGTCACGCCTTCGCGTCCACTGTGGACGATCGTTCGGCCCGCCGGAGCCAGGCGGTGGCCAGCGCGCCGAGCACGCACAGCACCGCCAATACGCCGAAGGCCCAGCCGAACCCGGTCGCCGGGCCGGCGCCCAGGCCCTGGGCCAGCACGAGCACGCACAGGGCGCCGCCGAGCGCGCCACCCACGCGCAGCACGATGTTGACCAGCGCGGTGGCGTGGCCGAGCTCGACGGCGTCGACCGACGCGTACGCCGCCGTCGACGCGGGGATGATCGAAAGCCCGAGCCCGGCGCCGCGGACCATGAGCACGGCCTGGACGAGCCACATCGGCGTCTCCGGGCCGAGCCAGGGCATCGGCACCGTGCTCGCCAGCACCACCAATGACCCGGTGAGCGCGACGGTCCCGCCGCCGTAGCGGTCGGTCAGCCGCCCGGCCACGAACACGAACACCGTCGTGGCCAGTCCCATCGGCGCGAGCAGGACGCCGGACTCGGCGGTCCCGGCGCCGAGCCGGAGCTGGAACCACAGCGGCAGCAGCAGGACGGCGCTGAACATCCCGGCGCCGCCGAGCAGCACGGACGCGAGCGCGGAGCCCAGCACCGGCCGCGCGGCGAGCCGCAGCTGCAGCACCGGGTGGGTGGTGCGCAGCGACCACCAGGTGAACAGGCCCATGGCGGCGGCGCCGATGGCCGCGAGAACGATGTCAAGCGCGCCCGGGGTGGCCAGTTCGGTGAGCCCGTACACGAGCAGCGGCAGGCCGAGCGACACCATGGCCAGGCCGCGCCAGTCCATCGGCGGCGGCTGCTGCCGGTCGCCGCGCGGCACGTACCGCAGCGCCAGGCCGAACGCGAGCAGCCCGATCGGGAGGTTCAGCCAGAACAGCACCGGCCACGAGAAGTGCGCGAGCAGGAAACCGCCGACGCTCGGCCCGACGACCGGTGCGAGCCCGACCACGAGCGCCAGCGTGCCCATCGTGCGGCCCAGCCGTTCCGGGCCGACGGCCAGCCCGATCACGGTCTGCCCGGCGGTGACCATGACGCCGGCGGCCATGCCCTGCACGGCCCGGACGGCGATCAGCGTGCCCGCGTCCGGGGCGAGGGCGCACGCCACCGACGTGAGCAGGAACGCGGCCAGCGCGCCGAGCCACAGCCGTCCGGCGCCGAACTTCCGCCCGAGCCACGGCGTGAGCGGGAGCGCGGCCGAGAGACCCAGCAGGTACGCCGTCGCGACCCACTGGATCTCGACGAGTGCGACGCCGAGGCTGTCCCGCATCGATTCGAGCCCGACGGCGACGATCGAAGCGTCCATGTTGCCCAGGAAGCCGCCGAGCGCCATCACCCCGGACGCGATCCAGACGGTGCGCGGGATCGGCGGCGGCGCGGTGCGGAGATCGGTCATGGTGCCGACGGTAAAAGCTCCAGAAAGGTTGAAGTCAACCTTGCCAGGGCCCGGGGGCCTGTGTTATGCATGAGTAATGCATGAGACGCGGCTCGCGAACCTGCTTGGCGCGGCGGTGCTGAACCTGTCCGACCGGATGACGGGCGCCGCGGCGGCGGCCGCCGGGGTCAGCTTGAGCGGAACGGCCGCGCTGGTGGTGCTCGCGGAGTTCCCCGGCCTGGGCGGCACCGAGCTGGGGCAGCGGATCGGGCTCAGCCAGCCGGCCTGTGCCCGGATGCTCGACCAGCTGGAAGCCCGCGGGCTCGTGCGACGGCAGGCGAAGAGCGGTCGCGCGGTCGGTGTCGGGCTCACCCGCGCCGGGCGGTCCGCGGCGAACCGCGCGCTCGAGGCACGGCAGGAAGTGCTGGCCGGCGCGCTGGGTGCGGTGTCCGATCCGGACGCGCTCGAACCCGCGCTGGAACAGCTGTTGCGCGGGCTGCATGCCGAAGTCCGCTCGGGCGACCTGATGTGCCGGCTCTGCGATCGTCCCGGCTGCGTCGCGCAGGACCGGATCTGCCCGGTCGGGCAGGCGCAGCGTGAACTCGGGACGCCGTGATGGGCAACGTTCTCGCGCTCGTCTCGGCGCTGTGCTTCGGAGTCACGCACTTCGTCAGCGGGCTGGTGTCCCGCCGGGCACCGGGAATGACCGTGTCGCTGTACGCCCAGGTCGCGGGCACAGTGGTGACTGTCCCGTTCGCGGCGTTCGCCGGCTCCGGCCCGCCCACCGCGGCGGCGCTCGGCTGGGGCGCGTTGTCCGGGGTGGGCACCGGGGTGGGCGTCGCCTTCCTCTACCGCGCGATGGGCAAGGGGGCGATGAGCCTGGTCGTGCCCGCGAGCGACGTCGCCGCGGTGGTCCTGCCGGTCCTCTTCGGACTGGTTCTGCTCGGGCAGCGGCTTTCGGGACCCGCGCTCGCCGGGATCTGTTGCGCGGTACCGGCGTTGTGGCTGGTCTCGCGGTCGCGCGGGGAGCGTGCCGGCCGGACGGCGGCGGGGATCCCGGACGCCTTCGTCGCCGGGCTCGGCTTCGCCGTCCAGTTCGTCGCGCTCTCGCGGATCCCGGCCGAAGCGGGGTTCTGGCCGGTGGTGTTCAGCCGCGCGGTGTCGGTGGTGGCCATCGCCGGCCTGGTCGCGTCGACGCGGGCGCCGTGGCGGCTGCCGTTGCGCTTGCTGGGGCCGGCCGCGTTCGCCGGGGTGTGCGGCAGCGCGGCGATCGTGCTCTACCTGCTCGCGGCCCAGCGGCAGCTGCTGGCCGTCGCGACCGTGCTCGCGGCCCTCTACCCCGCGGTGCCGGTGGTGCTGGCGCTGGTCTTCCTGCGCGAACGGCTGAGCCGGGCCCAGCTCGCCGGACTGCTCGGCGCGGGCGCGGCGATCGTGCTCGTGTCACTGGGCTGAACGGCGGAAAACGACGGTCCGGCTGTCCGCGTCGAGACCCCGGTAGTGCTCGAGGGCCGCCACGGACTCGGTCACCTGCTCGAAGCTGGGCAAGGCGCGCACGTTCGCCACCAGCGTCATGTCCTTGCGCGGGATCTCGACGAAGCACACCTCGACGCCGGCGTGCTCGGCGTGGGCGGCCACCTCGGCCTGCCAGCTCGGCAGATCGAGCTCGTCCCCGAGCCATTCGTGCAGGTAGACACACCACTTGCCGCGCAGCAGCTCACCCGCGATGGCTTCCAGGCCGACCACGTACGGCTCGGTCACGCGCTCGGCCATGACCGTTCCCCGCAACACCAAGGCACCGTTTCCCTCCTGCACCCGGCGGCGACCCCTACCGCCGGAAAGCGCTCTCTCGGCGGTGGCCTCCCCGCTCCGCCGAGCAGCGCGAACCCCGGTGACCGATGATCGAACACCGGGGTCCGCCAATTTACCGGTGGATTTGTTTCCCAGCAACCGTTTCCCGGAGATCACGGAAAGCGCGTGCACAAGCGGCGTGCGGATGCACGGTCATTTCAGCCGGGTGCGCAGCAGGTTGGGTGATCCGCCGAAGTACGCGCTGTCGGCCACATACAGCGTGTCACCGCGGACGGCCACCGACGTCGGGTTGGCCAAGCCGTCTGAAATGGACAAAATGGTTCGGACCCCGTTGTGGCCGGCGATGACGACCCGGTTCTCCTGGTTGACGGCCGCGACGACGTCCTCGCCGTGGAAGGCGAAGTCGTCGACCGGCCCGAGACCCGAGGCCACGACCCGGCCGGGCGCTCCGCTGAGCGGGAACCGGACCAGTGTGCCGCGATCCAGGTTGGACACCCAGAGCGCACCGTCGTGGACCTTCACGCCGTTCGCTCCGAAGCCGCCGGCCGGGGCGAGCAGCTCGCCGGTGGCCCAGTCGGTGACCCGTCCGGTGCGCGGGGAGACGCGCCGGACGACCGAACCGAACGAATCGGCGACGAAGATGTCACCGCTGGCGGGGTCGCGCGCGACCCCGTTCTGGAAACCGGCCGGCGGCAGGGCGGCCACCTGCACCGGCGCGGCGCCGGGGCGCACGCGGTAGAGGCCGGTTGCCGCCGTGCCGGTCGAAACGGCCACGTACAGGTCGCCGCCGGGGACGCGGACGATGCCGCCGAGGAACAGTTTCCGGTGCACCACCGGGACGTCACCGTCGGCGGGGACCGGGATGCGGGCGATGACGCCGATCCGCCCGCTGGGTGTGACCCGGCCGATTTCGCCGGTGTAGGCGAAAGTGAGGTCGGCGGAGCCGTCGGGCTCCAGGGCGATGTTCTCGGGTTGCTGTCCGGCGGAGAGGTCGAGCGGGATGATCCTGGACGCCGCTCGGGCGGGTGCGGCCGGAACGGCCAGGACGGCGGCCGCGGTCAGCGCGACGCCGATCTGCTTGATGCGCAAGGGAAACTCCGGTTCGTGAAGGAACGGCAGAGCGCCGTGCCTTCGACCGTAGGCCCGGAGTGCACCCGGCCGCCAATAGCTCGGC
This sequence comes from Amycolatopsis sp. NPDC058278, assembly GCF_042881395.1. Classification (NCBI taxonomy): domain Bacteria; kingdom Bacillati; phylum Actinomycetota; class Actinomycetes; order Pseudonocardiales; family Pseudonocardiaceae; genus Amycolatopsis; species Amycolatopsis sp. NPDC058278. The sequence goes on from NZ_JBHVXZ010000087.1 coordinate 14,620, forward strand.
TTGGACCGGCCATCGGAAAACCGATCACAGGTCGCGGGCGAAGCAGCGGGAGAGCGGTTCGCCGCGGTAAGGCCCGTACGCCTCGATCGGTTCATAGCCTTCGCGCCGGTAGAAGCGGATCGCGTCCGGCTGCCCGGTGCCGGTCTCCAGCAGCAGCCGGGTGATGCCGAGCTGCCGCGCGTGGTCTTCGAGGGCGCGCAGCAGGGCGGCCGCGACGCCGGTGCCGCGGACCGCCGGCTCGACGTACATGCGCTTGACCTCGCCCGACCCCGGGCCGAGCAGTCGCAGTCCGCCGCAGCCCACGGCGGTGCCGGCGGCGTCCCGCGCGAGCAGGAACACGGCGACGGTTTCGGCGGTGGGGACCGCGCCGGGTTCGTGGTCGTCGGTGCCGTAGCGGGCGTCGAGCTCGGTCCGCTGGGCTTCGCGCAGGCGGACCGCGTCGGGATCGTCCCAGGTCACCGGGGTGATCGTCAGCGTGCGGTGATGCGTCAAGGCACACTCCCCTTTCCGTAACAGGTGTTACCGTAGCACCTGTTACGATTCCAAGCCATGCCGAAGCAGCGTGACGTCCAGGCGCAGCGAGATCTGCTGTCGAACGCGACCTGGCAGGTGCTCGCCGACAACGGCCTGCCGGGGCTGACCCTGCGCGCGGTCGCCGAGCGCGCCGGCTGCACCACCGGCCTGGTGATGCACGCGTTCCCGACGAAGAAGGCGTTGCTGCTGCACGCACGTGACCTGCTGTACGCGCGCACGGCGGTCCGCGCCGACGCGGCCGAAGCGGCGTGCGCGGACGCGCCGGGCGCGCTCGCGGCGGTGCTGGGCCAGGCGGTGGACCTCCCGCACGGCCACCACGAGGAATCCCGGGTCTGGGTGGGCTTCCTGGCGGCGGCCCTGGCCGACGACGACCTGGCCGAACGCCACCGCGCGGCGAACCGTTCGTTCCTGGCCCGCATCCACCGCCTGGTGGCGGCCTGCCGTCCGGAGTGGACGGACGAGCGGCTCGAGCTGACGACGAAGAGCCTGGTGGCGCTGGTGGAGGGGATGAACGTCCTGGCCGCGGCCGACCCGAAGACCTACCCGGCCCGGCTGCAGCAGGACGCGCTCGCCGAAGCGCTCGCCGGTCTGTGAGCGGCCTGTCCGTCACAGTCGAATGTGGTTCGGCCGCGATGTGAACCGCTAGGATGCCGGTCCGGCGGGAGGAGCGTTCGTGACGGAGGAACCACCGCCGGAGCCGGTCAACCACATCGCCGGGGACGTGGTCGGATCGGCGCTGCAGGTCGGCGCGGTCCACGGCGACATGTACGTCGGCTTCGCGCAGGCGGCCGCACCGGTTCCCATCGATCCGCCCACGAACTGGTCGGACCTCCCCGAGCTGCCGCCGAAGATCGTTTCCCTGCTGCGGGCGCAGCTCCAGAACGCGGAGAAGATGCCCTACCGGCTGCCGGGGGCGCGTCGGCCATCGCTGGCGACCGTCTACGTCCGCCAAGACGTGACGACCGGGACCGAGCTCCCGCCGTCCGACCAGGCACGGCCGCTCCCGGTGCTCGACGGCAAGGGCAGGCTCATCGACGTCCCGGGGCCGCCACCGGCTCGGCTCACGGTGCGGCCGCCCTCGCGGAGCATGCGCGAAGCGCTCGACGGCGGCGAGCACCTGCTGGTGACCGGTGGGCCGGGGCAGGGCAAATCGACCCTGTCGCTGCGGCTGGCCGCCGAGGTCGCTCGCTGCTGGCAGGGAGCCGCCGATTCGCCGCCGTTGCGCGAGCCGGTCCTCCCGCTGCGGCTGACCGCGCGCGTGCTCGCCACCCGGCTCGAACTGCCGTTTTACGAGGCGCTGGCCGAATCCGTCCGCGGTGAGTACGGCGCGATGCTCGCCCAGCCGTTGCGGCCGGAAGACCTGACCGGCCGGGTCGCCGGCTGCCGGTGGTTGCTGCTCGTGGACGGGCTCGACGAAGTCGCCGACGCCGCTCTCCGGGACCAGCTGGTCACGGTGCTCGCTGCATGGGCGTCGGATGCGGTCTACCGCGTCGTCCTCACCACCCGGCCGATCGAAGGGGCGACGCTCGCGCCGTTTCAGCGCATCGGCGCGGCGCGCTACGAACTGCTGCCGTTCGACGAGGGGGCGTTTCGCCTGTTCGCCGGCCACTGGTTCGCGGAAAGCGCCGGTGCCGCCGAGAGGTTCGTCCGCCAGATCCGGGACGCCCACCTGGACGAGCTGGTCCGGGTCCCGTTGCTGGCCACGATCGCGGCGATCATCTTCGAGAAGTACGCCGACCGGCCGCTGCCGGACAACCAGTACGAGCTGTACGAGACGTACCTGGAGTACCTGCGGTCGGCGCATTCCGTGCCGCCGGGGCCGTTCGACTCGTGTTGCGGACAGCTTCTGGAGTACCTCGGCCGCGTCCGGCTCGAAGAGGACACGTCCCTGAGCACGGCGGCGTGTCGCTGGGTCGGCGAGAAACTGCCGGAGCTGGGCGCCGAGACCGGCTGGCGGGAACGGCTCATCGATCACCTGGCCTCGGTGGGGCCGTTCCTGTTCCGCGCCGACGATCTCGGCTTCCTGCACCACAGCTTCGCCGAGCACCTCGCGGCCACCGCGAAGGCGCGGTTGCTTCCCGAGACGTTCGATCCGGCGCACCAGGACTTCGCCGAGTTGCTGCACGCGGCCGAGCCCGAAGAACGTGGCCGATACGCCCGGCGCGTCCTGCTGCACTACACACGGTTGCGTCCGGCGGAGGCGGACCGTCTGATCCGGCACCTGCACGGCAATGGACCGCAGCAGCACCTGCTTGCGGCCCGCCTGCTCGCCTGGCACGTGCCGGCGGGCGCGGACGTCATGAACGCGTTCCTGGGGACGGCTCGCGCCTGGGCCGCCACCACGCAGTACCCGGGCGGGAAGATCCTCGCCGAGGTCAGCCGGGCTGCCCACCACCCTGATCTGGTGGGCTGGCTCCAAGGCCTGATGCGTGACGACGGTCTGCCGTGGCCTTCACGCGTCGAGGCCGCTGTGGCGCTGGGGACGCGGCTCGACAACGATGCCCGCGCGGAGGCGGTGGAGACGCTTCGGACGGTCGTGAAGAGCGTGGGCATCGACGTGCAGGCTCGTCTCGACGGGGCCGACGCGCTCTCACAGTGCGGTGACGACGAGCGCGAGGCGGCGGTGCTCGGCTTGGAATCGGTGCTGGAAAGCCCGGCCGTCGCGGCGACGCAGCACGGTGACGCCGCGGTAGTCCTCGCGGGATTGGGGCCCGAGCCGCGGGCCCGGGCGATCGCGGCACTGACTGCGGTGCTGGACAGTTCCAGTGCGACGGACCAGGACCTCGTGGCCGCGGCGGTGAGTTTGCTGGAAATCGACATCGAGTTCCACGAACGCTGTGCGACGGTGCTCCTGGCTGTGCTGAACCACCGCTGTCGGTCGACTAACGGCATCGAGGACGCAGCGATCGGCCTCGCGTCGCTGGGGCTGGGCTACCTGGCGGAGGCGGCCGGCGCGCTCGAGCGCCGTGTCACGGACCTCCGGCTGCACTACATCGATCGGGTTTACGGTGCTCGTGTTCTGTCGCGGCTGGGCCCTCAGTACCGCGTCAGGGCGGGAGAGCTGATGTTGGCGCTGGCCACCGGCCCGGCCTCGGGAACATTCGACCGGGCCTACATCGCGTCCGTGCTCGCCAACTGCGGGCCCGAGTTCCGCGAGGCGACGGTCGCCCTCCTGCATTCGGTGGTGGACGATCCCGCCGCGGGCGCGGGGTATCTGCTCTCGGCCGGGACCAGACTGGCCGACCTGGGGCCTGATCACTGGCCGGATGCCGCCGGGGCGCTGGTACGTGCCGCCTACCATCCGCTGGGATTCGACCAGCTCGCCATGGACGCCCTTGCGGCCCTCGCGGGACTGGGGGAACCGCACCGAGCGCAGGTACTGGCCGGGATGCGCTCTGCGATGAACAAGCCGGAATCGACCCTGGAAACGCGGTACCGGGCGGCATCCGAGCTGTCCTGCCTCGGTCCGGAGTTTTATCCCGAAGCGCTCGACGAGTTGGTTCGTCTCACGGCTGCATCACTTCCGCTGAAGCTCCGGCTGGATGTCTGGCGCCAGCTCGAGCGGCTCGCCCCCGAGCTGGCTCCGCGGGCTTCGGCCGGAATGATCGGGCTGCAGCTCGTGCAGGAAGGCGATGAGACGTGGGGTGAGGGCCTCCCGCACGACCGTTGGGACGTGCCCGATCCGGACGAACTGGGCCGGATCCTGGAACGGGTGCTCGACGACCGGGAACGCAGTGGTCGTCAGCGATATGACGCTGCGATCATCCTGACGTGGATGCACCACCGATTCCACGCCGCGGCTGCGCGAGGAATTGTGAAGCTGCTCCAGGACGACATCGTCGATGACCGAGAAATCATTGTCATGGGTAGTCAAGTCAGTCATGCCGGTCCAGCGACGCGAAGTCCCGTAGCCGACGTGTTGCTGGACAAGGTACTTGCGCCGGCCACCCGCCCCGGCAGGATGTGTCGCGCTGCGGCCGCGATGGATGCGCTTGCTTCGTTGGACAGCGATAGGGTGCTTTCTGCGCTCGCCAGAGTTGCTGCCGACTTTTCGGCCGAAGCCGAAGCGCGGTGCCATGCCGCGATCCTCCTGGCGAGGAACAATTTCCTGCGACCTGGTGCTGCTTTCGAAGTCATCTTCAGGCTTTGCTCGAAAATAACGGACTATTCCTGGATTCGTTTCGTTCGCGACGCCGTCGAGCTCGGTGCCGACGTGGTGGAAGACATGCGCGGGGAGGTGCTTGATCGCGATGTGGACCGCTATCGGCGGCAGGAAGCAGCCGTTCTCCTCGCGGAGCTGGTGCCGGGCCCGGCGTCGGAGGGGGCTGCCGAGCTGACGTCGGAAGCCGAGGACCCGTTCATCGATGCCGGCTGCCGAAGCGGTGCGATGGTGAGGCTGGTCAGCCTGAACCCCGGCACGGCATCCGTGACCGCCGCCGCGCTCCGAACGACGATGGAGGACGAGCGAAGGTCGATCGACCACCGCTGCGACGCCGCTTACGAACTTGCGCGCATCGACCAGCCGACGGGGGAGTATGCCCGCCGGACCTTGCTGCGGTTCGCCGGGGATTCGGAACTGACTCAGGAAGAACGTGGTGAGGCGTTGAGGATGCTCAGCTACTTCCTGACTGATGCCCCGATGATCCGGTGCCGCCTGGCCCTGGCCCAAGATCCGGCGGTTACTTCCGGCAAGATTCGCGCGGCCGTACTGCGCGACCTCACGGGCAGAGAACGCCGGTCCGTCGGGCGCGCGTTGGTGTCGGACCGGCTCGTCTCGCCCGAGACCTGGGCGGGTTGCGTAACCCGATGGAACGACGGCCCTTTCGCGCGGGAAGCCGAGCGGGAGCTTCTCGACCGGTTGGCCGGCCCCGAATCAGCGCCGGCCGACCGGACCAACGCAGCCGTGGCGCTGAGCAAGATCGCCCCTGCGCTCGAACCGAGAGCCGTCGAGGAACTCGAGAAACTGAGTCATGGCAACACCGGCGTCCGTCGCGCGCGGCGGGAACTGGCGTTGCTGGACAACCGCTGGCGTGAACGTGTCATCGCCGACGCACAAGCTGGGTTGGCGGACGCTGAGCGGCCCGGGCGTGAGCGGGCCGAAGCCGGGCTCGTCCTGATCGATCTCACCTCCGAACTTCCCGGGGCATGCCAGAAGCACCTGGAAGAGCTATCGGTCGACGGACGCATCGCCGATCGTCTGCGGCTTCGCGTTCTGTTCGGCTTGAGGCGCTTGGACGACGTCCGGGCGATCCGCGACGACCAGCATCGACCGCTCTCGCTGCGATGGGACGCAGCAAGGAAGTTGACCGACTACTGCCGCGAAGATCGCGTTGCGGCCGCGGAGCTTTTCCAGGCGATCGCCGCTGACCAAGACTGTCATCCGAGATCGCGCTGGTGGGCGGCCGACGACCTCGCCGAGCTGGGAGCTCGAGGACACGAACTCGGGACCGCGGCGTTGGAGTCGCTGATGAAGGACGAAACGCTCCCCATGGCCGCCCGCACGGGTGCCGCCGGCCGGCTGGGGGCGCACCGGCCCGACCTGCGTGGCGAGGTGCTCCGCGTGTTGCGCGGCTTTCGAGGCGAACGGAACGTCCAGGTCTGGACGACGATCGGCGAGTTCGAGCCGGAGGAGGGGGCGATGGGCCTGCTCGACCTGGCCCGGGACCGCACCCTGGGCCGGGTCGTCCGGTGCCGCAGTGCCTGGGCCGCCGCGCGGCTGCACCGAAGCCACCGGGAAGCAGCCGCGGTGGTCGCCCGCGAGATCGCCCACGATGACGAAGCTCCGCTCCACATCCGCGTCTCCGCCGCCAGGTTGCTGGCGGCCGTCAGCGATCTGTGCCGCGCCGAAGCGCGTGAGCTGCTGGAAGGTCACGCCGCCGGGCCGAAGCGGCGGCGATAAGCACTCGGGCTGAGGCCCGTGTGACGCCGTAACTGCGCCCGCAGGTTCGCCGCCGTTCCGAAGCCGCTCAATGCCGCCACTCGGTCCAAGCGCAGCTCGCCCCGCTCGATCAGGCGGCAGGCCAACGTCACGCGTTCCGTTGTCAGCCACGCCAGTGGTGTCGTGCCCAGCTCCGCGCGGAACTTGCGGTGCAGCGTCGCCGGGCTGGTCGCCGCGCGCGTGGCCAGGTCCGTGATCGTCAACGGCTTGTCCAGCCGCTCCAGGGCCCACGCCAGGACCGGGGCCAGCGATGTGTCCGGCACCGCGGGCACCGGGCGCGCGATGAACTGGCGCTGACCGCCGTCGCGGTGGCCGGTGAACACCAGGCGGCGGCTCACCGCGTTGACGACTTCGGCGCCGTGGTCGCGGTGGATGATGTGCAGGCCCAGGTCGAGCGAGGCCGCGCTGCCCGCCGCCGTCAGGACGGTTCCCTCGTCGATGAACAGCACGTCCGGTTCCCAGCGCACCCGCGGGAACTTCGCGGCCAGCGAAGCCGCCCACTGCCAGTGCGTGGTCGCCCGCTTGCCGTCCAGCACGCCCGCCTCGGCGAGGGCGAACGCTCCCGTGCAGAAGCTCACCAGCCGGGCGCCGCGGGCCGCCGCCCGGCGGATCGCGGCGATGATCGCCGGGGTCGTCGGGACGTCGGTGTTCGGGCGGGCCGGGACGATCAGGGTGTCCGCCGTGTCGGCCGCCTCGAGACCGGCGACGCCGGACAGCGTGAACATCCCGAGGTTCATCCCGACCGAGGGCGTCGCCGCGCAGAGCGTGAAGTCGTACCAGGGCCGGTCGAGTTCGGGACGGCGGAGGCCGAACAGCTCGGTCGCCACGCCCATCTCGAACGGGTTCGACTCCTCGGTGACGATCGCGACGACCCGGTGCGAGAATTCTTGCGGCATGTGCGATTCCTAGCACTCCCCGGCCGCCGGGGCCAGACCGAGGATGGTCGGCATGAACCCGATCGACCTCAACGAAGTCCTCGCGAGCTTCGACGCCGCTTGGAGCCCGCGCATCGTCACCCGCGTCAACGACTACGACATCCGCCTCGCGCGGTTCGACGGCGAGCACGTCTGGCACGTCCACGAGAACACCGACGAGTTCTTCCTCGTCCTCGACGGCGAGATCGAGATCGGCCTACGCGATCCCGCGGAACGGGTGGTCACGCTCGGCCGCGGGCAGGTCTTCGTGGTCCCGAAGGGGACGTTCCACAAGCCGTCGTCGAAGACGGGGGCGAGCGTGCTGCTCGTCGAGCCGGCGGGGACGCTCACGGTCGGCGACGTGCACGACGAGGTCCCCGACCACGTCGACGTGACGACGGGGCACCTGGTCTAACGTCGGAAACATGCTCACCGTCGTACCCGTCGATCAGGCGTCCTGGGCCGACCTGCAGGCGATCTTCGGCGACCGCGGCGACCCGGCCCGCTGCCGGTGCCAGTACTTCAAGGACACGCCGGCCGAGTGGCGGTCGGGAACCGCCGAAGAACGCGCCGAGCGGTTTCGCGACCAGACGGCCGGCCACGCGACCGGGCTCGTCGCCTACCTCGACGGCGAGCCCGCCGGCTGGTGCGCGGTCGAACCCCGCACGGCTTACCGCCGCCTTCTCGGCAGCCGGCTGGTCTGGGCCGGTCGCGAGGAGGACAAGACCGACGACGGAGTTTGGGCGGTCACCTGCTTCGTCACGCGCAAGGGCTTCCGGCGTCAAGGGGTGAGTGCGGCCCTGGCGAAGGCGGCGGCGGACTTCGCCCGTGAACGAGGCGCCCGGGCGGTCGAGGGCTACCCGATGGTCGTCGAGCCGGGGCAGCAGCTCGCCTGGCCCGGCGAACTGTTCGTCGGCAGTCGCGGGATCTTCGCCGACGCCGGGTTCACCGAGGTCAGCCGCCCGACCGCGCGGCGGGTCGTCATGCGGCTGACCTGCTGAGTCTTTTCCCGGAACGGCGTACTCTCGGCTGCATGAAACGGACATCGTTCGCGCAGTGGCCGTGCTCGATCGCGCGCACCATGGATCTGCTCGGCGACTGGTGGACCCCGCTGGTGCTGCGGGACGCCTTCTACGGCGTGCGCCGCTTCGACGAGTTCCAGCAGGCCCTCGGCATCGCGCGCAACACCCTCGCCGACCGGCTCAAGCGGCTGGTCGACGAGGGGCTGCTGGAAAAGGTGCCGTACCAGACCGAGCCGGTGCGCCACGACTACGTGCTCACCGAGAAGGGCCGCGACTTCTACCCGGTGCTGCTCGCGATGACCCGCTGGGGCGACAAGTGGCTCGCGAGCGAGGCCGGCCCGCCGATCACCGTGCACCACCTCGCCTGCGGGCACGACACGCACGCCGAAATCGTTTGCGCCGACTGCCGGGAACCGATGACGCCCGACGACACCCGGATGCGCCGCGGCCCCGGCTTCCCGCCCCGGCTGGCGCAGCGGCCCGACGTCGAGGAGCGCTTCGCCCGGCAGGAGTAAGCGTTGACAGGGTGAGTCTATCTACGCAACTATCGTGGTCAGGCGACGCCGAGAGAAGGAGTGCGACCACGATGGAGTGGACGGGTGCGCGGTACGCCGACCTGCCGACGGCCGAGGTCTCGACCTGGATCGACGCCGCGCCGGAGGTCGTCTGGCCGGTCGTCTCGGACATCTCGCTGATGCCCGAGACGAGCGCGGAACTCCAGTCCGTCGAGTGGTGCGAGGAAGGCCGCAAGTTCCTCGGCCGCAGCAAGCACGACGCGTTCGGCGAGTGGGAGACGACTTCGTACGTCGTGGAGTGCGAAGCCCCGCGCGTCTTCGCGTGGGCCGTGCAGGACCCGGAGGAGCCCAGCGCCGTCTGGAAGTTCACCCTCGAGCCGGACAACGGCGGCACGCGCCTGAGCCAGTGGATGCGGATGGGGCCCGGCCGGTCCGGGCTGTCGTACGCGATCGACCGGATGCCGGAGAAGGAACAGAAGATCGTCTTCGTCCGCATGCGGGAGTTCGAGACGGCGATGCAGGCCAACCTCACCGCGATCAAAGCCCGGATCGAAAACCGATGAGGACCGCCACCACCGTCGAGTTCTCCACGGACACCCGCACGACGCTGGACTTCGTGCTGGAAGCGGAGAAACTCGGCCTCGACGTCTGCTGGGTGGCCGAAGCCTGGGGCTCGGACGCGCCGTCCGCGCTCGGCTACCTCGCCGCCCGCACCGACCGGATCCGGCTCGGTTCGGGAATCATCCAGCTGGGCACGCGCACACCGGTCGCGATCGCGCAGGCCGCTTTGACGCTGGCCGATCTGTCCGGCGGCCGGTTCGCGCTCGGCCTCGGCCCGTCCGGACCGCAGGTCGTCGAAGGCCTGCACGGCGTCCCGTTCGCGAAACCGCTGACGCGCATGCGCGAGACCGTCGAGATCATCCGGCAAGCCTTCGCGGGGGAGAAGATCTCGTTCTCCGGCAAGGCGTTCGAGATCCCGCTGCCCGGCGAGGCCCGTCCGATGCGGCTGTCCACCGCGCCGAACCCGGACATCCCGATCTACCTCGCGACGCTGTCGCCGAAGCTCCTGGAGCTCACCGGCGAGGTCGCGGACGGCTGGCTCGGCACCAGCTTCGTGCCCGAAGGCGCCGACGCGTACTTCACCCACCTCGACGCCGGGCTCGCGAAGGCGGGTAGGCAACGCAAGGACATCGACGTCTGCCAGGGCGCCGAAGTCGCCTTCGCGGACAACGAAGCCGAGCTGCGCACCCTGGTCGGCAGCCGCAAGAAGGAGCTGGCCTTCAGCCTCGGCGGGATGGGCTCGGCCAGCACGAACTTCTACAACAACGCCTACAGCCGCCAGGGCTGGGAGGACGTCGCCGCCGAGGTCCGCGAGCGCTGGCAGGCCGGGGACCGCGACGGCGCCGCCGCGCTCGTCACCGACGAAATGGTGCTCGGCACGACATTGATCGGCACCGAAGAGATGGTGCGGAACCGCTTGCGCGTCTGGCGTGACGCCGGCATCGACACCGTCCGGCTCTACCCGGCCGGCGAGACGCTCGAAGCGCGGTTGACGACGCTGGGTCGCGCGCTCGACCTGCTGTGAAGGGGAACGCCATGGGCGAGTGGCAGCGCACCGCGTGCAGCCTCTGCTACCTCAACTGCGGGCTGGAGGTGCAGCTCGACGGCCGGAAGATCACCCGCGTCCGCGGCGACAAGGCACACCCGCGTTCGGGCGGGTACCTCTGCCAGAAGGCGCAGCGCCTGACCTTCTACGGCGACCACGAAGACCGCCTGACGACGCCGCTGCGCCGCCGTCCCGACGGCACGCACGAGCCGATCGGCTGGGACACCGCGCTCACCGAGATCGCGGCCAAGCTGCGCGCGATCCGGGACGCCGACACCGCGGCCGGGCGCCCCGGCTCGTTCGCCTACGTCGGCGGCGGTGGCCAGGGCAACCACTCCGGCGGCGCGTACGGCACGTCCCTGCTGAAGTGGATGAACTCGACGCGGCACTTCAACGCGCTGTCGCAGGAGAAGACCGGCGACTTCTGGGTCAACGGGCAGCTGTTCGGCTCGACGATCGTGCACACCGCCGAGGACGTCGAGCACTGCGACCTGCTGGTCGTGCTCGGCTGCAACCCCTGGCAGGCGCACGGGTTCAGCAACGCCCGGCAGGCGCTCAACACGCTCAAGAACGACCCGGACCGGCGGATGATCGTCATCGATCCGCGGCGCACCGAAACCGCGGAAATGGCCGACCTGCACCTCCCGCTGCGGCCGGGCACCGACGCCTACCTGCTCGGCGCGATCCTGGCACTGCTGCTCGAACGGGGTGCCGCCGACGAGGACTTCCTCGCCGCCCGGACCGAAGGCTTCGACGAGGTCGCCGCCGTGCTGGCGAAAGTGCCGGTGGACGCGTGGATCGCGCACGCCGAAGTGTCCCGTGTGGACGTCGAGCGGGCCGTCGACCTGATGTGCGCGGCGAAGGCGATGACCGTGCGCGTCGAGCTGGGCATCCAGCAGGGGCGGCACTCGACGCTCAACAGCTACCTCGAGAAGCTGCTGTACCTGCTCACCGGGCACTTCGGCCGGCGCGGCACGAACAACCTGCACTCGTGGCTGCTGCCATTGTGGGGCGCGACGACCGGCCGGCGCTCCGAGATCACCGGCTTCGAGTACATCGGCGGGCTGCTGCCGGCGAACACCCTCGCCGAGGAGGTCCTCGCCGACCACCCGAACCGCGTCCGCGCGGTGTGGGTGGAGTCGTCGAACCCGGCCAACACCTTCGCCGGGACGCGGGACGTCGAACGCGCGCTGGAGGCCGCGGAGCTGTCCGTGGTCGTCGACGTCGCCTACACCGAGACGGCCGCGCTGGCGGACTACGTGCTGCCCGCGGCCTCCCAGCACGAGAAGTGGGAGTTCACGCTCTTCACCTTCGAGTGGCCGACGAACTACTTCCAGCTGCGACGGCCGCTGCTGGATCCGCTGCCGGGCACGCTCGTCGAGGCCGAGATCTACGCGCGGCTCTTCGACGCGCTCGGCGTGCTGCCGCCGTCCGACGTGCTCGCTTCGCTGGCGGCCACACCGCGTTCGGAGCTGCAGGCAGGCCTCGGCGCCCTGGTCCAGGCGATGCCGGAGCGCGCGGCGATCCTGCCGGTGCTGCTCTACCGCACCCTGGGCGCGGCGCTGCCCGACGGCGCGGCTTCGATCGCGCCGCTCTGGGCGGGCTGCCACCGCGCGGCGAAGACGATGACCGTGCCGGTGCAGCGCGCGCTGGGCACCTCGGCCACCGGTCCGCGGCTCGGGGAAGAGCTCTTCGAGCGGGTCTTGGCCGGTCCGACGCCGTTTTCGGCGCACGAGCAGGACGAAGTGTGGAGCCTGATGCGCCGCGAGCGCGTCCGGCTGGCGGTGCCGGAGCTGCTGGACTGGCTGGCCGCGCTGGACCCGGCCGCCGAACGGCCCGACCCGGTGTTCCCGTTTTCGCTGGTCAACGGGCAGCGGCGGGCGCACAACGCGAACCAGATCCTGCGTGACCCGCGCTGGCGCCGCACCGATCCGGACGGCGCCCTGCGCGCGCGTCCCGAGGAGCTGGCGTCGATCGGCGCTTCCCAGGGCGACTGGGTGGCCGTCGTGACGGCGGCGGGGCGGGTGGTCGTCCGCGCCGAGGCCGACCCCGCGCTGCGGCCGGGCCAGCTCGCGTTGCCGCACGGCTACGGCATGGCCCACCCGGACGCCGACGGCCGCCGGGTGGTCAGCGGCCCGCGGATCAACCTCCTGACGGACGCGCTGGACCGCGACCCGATCGCGGGGACACCGCACCACAAGGACGTCCCGGCGCGCCTGGAACCCGCGACCGAGGAGGAGCGGGCCCGGGCGGAGGCGGACAGCGCGCGCGTCCGCGAGACCGTCGCGAGTGGACGGGCCGGACGTCTCGCCGGTTTATAGTGCGGGCGTGATCACGCCGTTCCGGATCGAGGTCCCGCAGGCCGACCTCGACGACCTGCGCGCGCGGCTGCGGCGGACGCGCTGGCCCGAGGCCGGACCCGGGGACGACTGGAGCCAGGGCACGCCGCTGGGGTACCTGCGCGCGCTGTGCGAGTACTGGTCGGCCGGGTACGACTGGCGTCGCACGGAAGCGCGGCTGAACCGGTTTCCGCAGTACCGCACCGAAATCGACGGGCTCGGCATCCACTTCCTGCACGTGCGCTCGCCGGACCCGGCCGCGTTGCCGCTGATCCTCACGCACGGCTGGCCGGGCTCGTTCGTCGAGTTCACCAAGGTGATCGAGCCGCTGTCCGAGGAGTTCCACCTGGTGGTCCCGTCGCTGCCGGGTTACGGCTTCAGCGACAAGCCGTCGTCGGCGGGCTGGGGCATCGAGCGGATCGCGGCGGCGTGGGCGTCGTTGATGGCCCGGCTCGGTTACTCGCGGTACGGCGCGCAGGGTGGCGACTGGGGGACGTCGATCACGACGTCGCTGGCCCAGCAGGACGCGGCGCACCTGGCGGGCATCCACCTGAACCCGCCGATCGCGGCGCCGGACCCGGCGACGTTCGGCGACCTGACGGCGTCCGAGCGCGCCGCGCTGGAGGCGTTGGAGCACGCGCAGCGCTGGGAAGACGGGTATTCGGTGCTGCAGTCGACCCGTCCGCAGACGATCGGCTACAGCCTCCTCGACTCCCCGGCCGGCCTGTGCGGCTGGCTGGTGGAGAAGTTCCACGCCTGGTCCGACGGCTTCCCGTTCACCCGCGACGAACTGCTGGACGACATCACGCTGTACTGGCTCACCGGCACGGCGGCGTCGTCGGCCCGGCTGTACTGGGAGAGCATCCGCAAGGTCCAGAAGTGGTTCTCGGAGGCGACGGACGACACGGTGGACGTGCCGACGGGCTGTTCGATCTTCCCGGCGGAGATGCCGAGGCCGTCGCGCCGCTGGGCGGCTCGGAGGTACACCGACATCCGGCACTGGAACGAGCTCGACCGGGGCGGCCACTTCGCGGCGTACGAGCAGCCTGAGCTGTTCGCCGAGGAGGTGCGGACGTTCTTCCGGCTGGTCCGCTAGTTGACCTGCCTCGACTGCCCCTCCCAGAACGGCTCCCGGAGCTTGAACTTCTGGATCTTGCCCGTCGCCGTCCGGGGCAGCTCGTCCAGGAATTCGATCCGCTTCGGGCACTTGTACCCCGCCAGGTACCCGCGGCAGTGCCGGATCAGCTCCTCGGCCGTGACGTCGCCTTCGACCACGACCAGCGCGGTCACCAGCTCGCCCCACTTCCGGTCCGGGATGCCGATCACCGCGGCCTCGCGGATCGCCGGGTGCGAGTTCAGCGCGTCCTCGACCTCGATCGACGACACGTTCTCGCCGCCCGAGATGATCACGTCCTTCTTGCGGTCCGCGATCGTCAGGTAGCCGTCTTCGAACGTGCCGCCGTCACCCGTGTGGAACCAGCCGCCGTCGGTGACCCGGGCCGTCTCCTCCGGATTCTCCCAGTAGCCGTCGAGGTTGTGGTTCGACTGCGCGAGCACCTCGCCGTCGGCGTCCACGGCGATCCGGACGCCCAGCGCCGGCGTTCCGGCGCGGCCCAGCAGCCGCGCCTGCTCGTGCGGGTCGAGATCCGCCCACTCGCTGCGCATCCGGTTGACCGTCAGCAGCGGTGCGGTCTCGGTGAGCCCGTAGATCTGGATGAACTCCCAGCCCAGCTCCGCCCGGACCCGCTCGATCGTGCGCGTCGGCGGCGGTGCGCCGGCCACGACGATCCGGACGCGGTCGCGGCCCGGGATCTCGCCGTTCCAGGTTGCTGCGCCGTCCAGCGCCGCCGTGACCACCGCGGGTGCCGCGCAGAGGATGGTGACGCCGTGTTCGTCGATGCGCCGCAGGATTTCGGTGCCGTCGACCTTCCGCAGCACGATGTGCCGCCCGCCGAGGCCGGTGACCGCGTACGGCATGCCCCAGCCGTTGCAGTGGAACATCGGCAGGGTGTGCAGCAGGACGTCGTGGTCGCTCAGCGTCGTGTGCAGGCCGAAGACGGCGGCGTTCAGCCAGATGTTGCGGTGGGTGAGCTGCACGCCCTTCGGCCGGGCGGTCGTCCCCGACGTGTAGTTGATGGTGGCGGTGGCCGACTCGTCGCCGTCCCAGGGCCGGGGTGTCCCGTCGCCACCCCAGATGGCGTCGTCGTCGCGGCCGAGGACGAACACGTGCTTCGCCGTCACCGTGTCCAGCAGGTGCGCCAGCTCCGGGTCGACGATCAGCACCTCCGCCCCGGAGTGCTCCACTATGTACTTGACCTCGGCGGGCGCCAGCCGGAAGTTCACCGGCACCAGGATCCGGCCCCAGCCGGACACCCCGAAGAACGACACGAGCAGCCGCGCGGCGTTGTGCGAGACCACCGCGACGCGCCCGCCGGCGGGCACGCCCAGCGCGTCGAGGTTGGCGGCCTGCGCGCGGGCCCGGCGTGCCACCTCGCGGTAGGTGAGCGAACCCCAGCTCGGCGCGGGCTGGTCCGGCTCGTCGACCACCGCGACGCGGTCCGGGTACACCGTTTCCGCGCGGTCGAGGAAGTCCCGGACACCCAGATCGAAGAACATCCCCCGATGATGACTCTTCGCGGATGCCCGCACCAGTCCGATGTGGTTCGCTGGACCACGATGGACTTCGACACGGTGGCCGGCGAGCTCTACGGGGGCGACCTCGCGGAGTTCGTCAGCGCGCGCAACGCGGCGGTGAAGGCGGCGAAAGCCGGGGGAGACGCCGAGCTCGCGAAGCGGATCCAGCAGCTTCGCAAGCCGACCACGGCCGCGGCGATCGTCAACGGCCTGGCCAGGGACGACTCCGATCAGCTCCGCGAGCTGGCCGAGCTCGGCGCCGAACTGCGGGACGCGCACACGCGCCTGGCCGGCGACGAGCTGCGTGCGCTGACCCGGCGCCGCGGCGAGCTGGTGCGGCGGATCCTCCACGAGCTGCCGTCGATGAGCGACACGGTGACCCGCGAGGTCGAGGCGACCCTGGAGGCCGTCGCGGCCGAGCCGGACACCGCCGCGCTGGCGCTCGCCGGGCGGCTGACGTCGGTCGCGCACCAGGACACCGACCAGTGGTTCAGCCTCGCCGCGAGCGTCCCGCCCGCCACCGGGAAGCGCTCGGCGAAGCTGGTGGACAAGGCCGAACCGGCCCGGCCGAAACGGGACCACCGGCGCGAAGAGGAAGAGGAGCGGGCGCGGGCCCGCGCGGAACGCGAGCGCCTGCGCAAGGAAGCCGCCGAGCGCGACAAGGAACGCGCGGTGGCCGAGCGCGACCTGGTCCGCACCGAGCGCGCGGCCGAGCAGGCCACGGCCCGCGTCAACGACCTGCGCGAGCGCCTGGCGGAAGCCGAGGACCGCGCCGGGCGGGCGACGGCGGAGTTCGAGACGGCGAAAGCGGCCTTCGACGAAGCCGACGCGGCCGCCGCTGCGGCGCGGAAAGCCGCTGACGCCGCCCGCTGAGTCGTGCTAACGTGCGAATGTGCCCCGGATGGGCCTACGCACGGAGGTAGTGGCTACTCAAGCCCCCTTGAGATCGACACGTTCTGCCGTTCCCTGGCAGAGGTGTGCCCTCCGTGTCGCCCTCTCGGCCTCCGGTGATTTCGTCATCGGAAAGGACCACTCAGTTTGATCATGCTCACCACGACCGGCGCCCGCACGGGCCGGAAGCACCGGGTTCCCTTGGGCGCCTTGGACATCGACGGCCGGCTGGTCGTCATCGCTTCCGCGATGGGGGCGCCGAAGCACCCGGCCTGGTACCACAACATCCGGCGCAACCCGCTGGTCACAGTGGAAACGGACACCGAGACGTACGAGGCGATGGCGGCCCTGCCGCCGGACCGCGACAAGCTGTTCGCCGAGGTGATCGAGCGGGAGCCGGGGTTCGCGGACTACCAGGCGCGAACGACCCGGATCCTGCCCGTCGTCGAGCTGTTCCGGCTCGACAGCGCGCGCCGCATGGGCGATTGGCTCGTCGAGGTGCACGACTGGCTGCGCGGCGAGCTGCGGGAAATGCGCGCCGAGCTGGATTGCGGCGTCCCGCGGCAGCTGCGCACGCGGTGCGCCGGCTTCTGCACGGCTCTCACCCGGCACCACACCGGGGAGGCCAGGAACATCTTCCCCCTGCTGGCCGAGCGGTTCCCGGCGCTGAAGCCCACGTTGGCGAAGCTCGACGAAGAGCACGTCGTCGTGGCCCGGCTGCAGGAGGAGATCGAGCGGCTCGTCGAGGAGGAAGCCGATCCGGTCCGGCTCCGCGCGGAGTTCGACCGGCTCCAGTCCGAACTGGACAGTCACTTCGCCTACGAGGAACGCACGCTCGTCGCGGCCCTGAACGCCCTGCTGCCCGCGCCCGGCTGATCAGAGCAGCACCTCCGCGAGCCGCCGCTGGTTCGCCAGCTCCACCTCGGGTGACGGGCCGAGCACCTGCACCGCCACGTGGTTGGCTCCGGCGTCCACATGGGACAACAAGCCCTTGGCCACGGTCTCCGGCGTGCCGTGCAGGACGAGGTCGTCGATCAGGCGGTCACTGCCGCCGCCGGCGACGTCGGCCTCGGTGTACCCGTGGCGCAGCAGGTTGTTCACGTAGTTGCTCAAGCCCAGGTACGGGGTCCGGACGTACGGCCGTCCGATGGCGCGCGCGGCCACCGGATCGTCGTCCACGACCACCTTGTGCTCGGGCGCCAGCAGCTTGCCCGCGCCCAGGATCGCCCGCGCGTGCCGGGTGTGGGCGACCGGCACGAGGTACGGGTGCGCGCCCGCGGTGCGCTCGGCGGCCAGCTTCAGCACGCGGTCGCCGAGCGCGGCGAGCACCCGGGCCTCGGCCGGGACGCCGGCCGCGTCAAGCCGGTCGAGGTAGTCGACGATCTTGGCGTACGGGCTGCGGTACTCGGTGAACGATTCGGGGTGGCCGACGCCGATCCCGAGCAGCAAGCGCTTTCCGTGGCGATCCGCGAGCCGGTGGTACGACGCGGCGAGCGTTTCCGGCTCGTCGACCCACATGTTGACGATCGCCGTCGCGACGGTGATCCGCTCGGTGGCGGCGAGGATTTCCTCGACGAGCGCGAGGTCGCCGACCGAATTGCGGCCGGTGCCCAGCCACACCGCGCCGTACCCCAGTTCGTCCGCCGCGACGGCGTGCGTCTTGCGCGTCACGTCGTCGCGGTGCGGGGCCAGGAACACGCCGAACTTGCCCGATACATTTGTCATATCGGGCAATGTAGCAAATGTAGCGTTCAGTTCGCCAGGCGGTGCAGCCACTCGCGCAGCATCAGGCGTTCGGTCGGGGTCAACGCGCGGTCGTCGTCCTCGAGTGCGGTCGACAAAGCGACAGCGAGGGCGCTCACGGACGACCCTTCGGCCGGGCGATCCGCGAGCAGCCCGGCCAGGACCGCCTCCCTGACCTGCGCGGACATCGCCAGGTCGCGGCGGTCTTCGGGCTGGGCGATGAGACTGAGCGTCACGCCGCTGTTGGCCGCGGCGAACTGCCGCGCGGCCTCCGCGGCCTCGACGCGCAGGCGGCCCTCGCGCGCCAACGGCGTGAAGAGCTCCAGCAGCATCGCCTCGGCGCTCGACGTGAGGTTGCAGGGCACGCCCGGCTCGATCTGGCCGTAGAGCAGCACGTAGAACGCGGGGTGCTCCAGGCCGTACTCGACGTGCCTGTCCCAGCCCGCGCGGATCCGCTCCACCGGGTCGCCGCCCGGCTCCGGCGCCTGGACGTACTGGGTGAAGCCGTAGTTGACGACCGCGTCGAGCAGGCCCTGCTTGCTGCCGAAGTGGTGGTACAGCGTGGGGGCCTGGACGCCGGCGCGCTCGCAGATCGCCCGCGTCGAGACCGGCCCGTCGCCGGCTTCATGCAGGAGCTGGCCGGCGGCCATGAGCAGGCGGTCGCGGGTGCTGGTGGCGTTGCTCGATCGTCCGGCCATGTAGCAATTGTAACGACGGGTTGTAGCGATCAGCGCAGCCGCAGCTGGACCCGCCGGAGCCCGGCGAAGGCGGCCAGCACGCCCGGGTCGGTCGTGGCCGCGGCCGGGCGGACCGACCGGTAGCCGTCCAGGAGCGCCTCCTTCAGCTCTTCTCGGTGCGGCAGGTGCGCGAGGGCGGCGCAGGCGACGGCGAGGTCGTAGGCGTAGTGCCCGTACCCGCAGTCGTCGAAGTCGATCGCGTGCACCCGGCCGCGGTGCAGCAGGTAGTTGTCCTGGTGGAGGTCGCCGTGCACCAGGCCGAAGACGTCCGAGCCGAACCCCAGCTCGGCCCGCACCGCGCGGACGCGCGCCACGGCCCTGCGGATCCGTTCGTCGCCGCCGCCCGCCGCGATGGCCCGCTCGACGACCGTCGCGGAGAAACCGTCCACCTGCGTGCGCCCGAACTCCGTCAGGTCGTCGACGCGGCGGCGGTCGAGGCCGTTCATCCGCGCGCCGTGCAGGTGCAGCCGCGCGGTGAACTCGCCCACCGCGTACAGCTGCGGCGCACTGAGCCGCTCGTCGAGGAACCGGCCCTCGACCCAGTGGCAGAGCACGCAGGTGCGTGGCTCGGGCACGGCCGGGTCGGCGACCACGGTGACCAGGTCCCGCGCGCGCGTCGGCACCGGCTGCGGGACGACGAGGTCGGTTTCGCGGCGCAGCTTGGCCAGCCAGGCCATCTCGGCCCGGACCTGCGCGACACCGGGACCGTCCGGCCGCTGCACCCGCAGCACGTACCGGTGGCCGTCCGCGCCGTCGACGCGGAACGCCGTGTTCTGCCCGTGGGCCAGCGGGGTCAGGCGAGCCACCGGCACGGCGTAGGCCGTCAACGCCGCTTCGGCGAGCCGGCGCAGGCGCCGCGTCCGGCCGGCGCGGTCGAGCTCGGCGAACGGCCGGGTGTTCGCCTGGAAGTCGGCCATCGCCCAGGTGTTCAGCTGATCGACCGTTCCGGCTCGCGGGAGTGCGAGACCAGCTCGATGGCCGGCGTGGTGTGCCGCCCGCCGCCGAGCCGCTCCACGCCGCGCAGGCCCTCGACCAGCCGCTCGACCTCGGTGTCCGGCCGCACCCCGAAGCGCATGAACTGGCTGGTCATGCCGATCTTGTTGCCGCACTGGCGCACCAGCAGGTGGTGCTCGGCGAGGAGGTAGTCGCACAGCTCGGCGCCGTCGACCGATGCGGGCAGCTTGACGAGCAGGAAGTTCGCCTGCGACGGAAACACGGTCAGTTCCGCGAACTGCCCGAGCTGCGAATGCATCATGAACCGGTCGAGCGCGAGCTTCTTCAGGCTGTCCTCGTACTCCGCGCGGTGCTCGGCGAGCATGAAGATCACGGTCTCGGCGAGCGAGTTCAGGTTCCACTTCGGCAGCGCGGCCGACAGCTTGCGCGTCAGCGCCGGGTTCGAGACCTGGTAGCCGAACCGGATCCCGTGCAGCCCGAAGTTCTTGCCGAGGCTCTTCAGCACGATCACGTTCGGCCGGACGACGGCCTCGGCGGCCACCGAGGGGTTCCGCTCGACCTCGACGAAGTCGATGAAGGACTCGTCGATCACCACCAGGTCGAGGTCCTCGAGGGCGTCCATGAACCGGATCACCTCGCGGCGCGGTAGGTACCCGCCGTCGGGGTTGTTCGGGTTGCACAGCACCGCCACCCGGGAGCCGCGGCGCTTGATGAAGTCGATGTACTCGTCCACCCGCAGCTCGAAGTTGTCCGCTTCCTTGAGCAGGAACATGTCGACGCGCTTGCCGGTCTCCATCGGCTGGTCGGTCCAGCGGCCGAACGTCGGGATCGGCACGGCGACGCTGGAATCGACCAGCAGCCGGTCGATCCAGGTGATCAGCTCGGTCGAGCCGTTGGCCAGCGAGATCGTCGACGGGTTGAGCCGCAGCACGCTCGCCAGCTGCGCGGTGATCGCGGCGGCGTCGCTCGGGTAGAACTTGAGGATCGTGCGGAGGTTCCGTTCGAGCTCGCCGAACATCGCGTCGGTGGGGAAGTACGGGTTGCAGGGGATGCAGAAGTCCGCGAGGTCGTCCGCGTGCTGGCCCATCGCCCTGGCCACGGAGAAGAACGACGGGCTGTGGGCCTTGTTCTGCTGGAAAAGGCCGTGGGTGGTCATACCGTGCCGCACGCGTGTTCTCCGTCCGCCGTTTTACCGGCCCCTTGCCTTCCCGTTGAGGACACGTACGAATCGGACGGCCGGTTCAATGCCGGACAACGCGTGGATTCCGGTGCCCGCCAGCACGGCGGCGGCCGGCGCGGACAGCAGCAGGAGCGGCAGCGGGGCGGCCAGCGGGTCGATGCCGGTGAAGGACTCGACGCCGATCACGGCGGTGAGCACGGCGTCGGCGGCGACGGCCGCCTGGACGACGCGCAGCCGGTGCGCTTCGGAGTGACCGGTGAACCGCAGGATCCAGGCCAGCGCGGGCAGCACCAGGATCGCGTGCATGGCGACCGCGTGCAGCGGCTTGAGGGCGCCGGCCGTGGTGTAGGCCAGCTGCGGGTCGCCGCCGCGGGCCGCGACCACCCCGCGGCCGATCATCACCGCGCCGGTGGCCAGCGCGACCAGCAGCACGACCAGGCCGGCGCGGACGGCCAGGCGCAGGCTCGGCGCGGCCGGGCCCGGTTCCACGAGCGCGACGGCGGTGAAGCCGATGACCGTCAGGACGAGGACACCGCCGCCCGCGGCCAGCGACATCGAAACGGCGCTGTCGAACGACGTCTCGAAGTTGAAGTGCGACGGCACTCCGCGCCACGCTTGCATGCTGACCAGGGCGACCTCCGCGATGCTCGCCGCGGTGAAGGCGCCGAGCAGGAGGGTGCGCAACCGCGGGCGCATGGTGAGGAACGACGCCGCCCAGGCGACCGAGGCGAGCGTCAGCCCGAACGACAGGCCGAACGTGACAGCCTTGCGCATCGACAGCGGGCCCAGCCACGAGCCGCCGGTGATGATGAGCACGAGAGCGTGCGCGAGGCCGCTGAGGAACAGCGCCGCGCCGACGGCGTAGGCGATGCGCTCGGCTCGCCGTCCGCCGGACCGGATCCGGGTCAGTGCGTTCATGCTGTCGAGTCTCGCTCCGCGGCCCGGGCCGCCGCGTCGGCCCGGCGGCGGCACCACGACGTACGACGACGGGCGTACGGCACCCGGCGAGTATGTCGAAAAAGTGCCGGTAAAGGAATTCCACGGTTCTTGACGGAATATTAACGAAAGGCGTGTCCGGAGCCACTCGCCAGGCGGATGCGGTGCGGACGAGAGCGTTCTACTCTGCAAACATGTACATCGCACTGCTGACCTATACGGCGCCCGAAACAGAAGTCGACTACGCGCTTCCCGACCATTCGGAGTGGTTGCGCAAACAATTCACGAAGGGACTATTCCTCGTTTCCGGAAAGGGCAACGGCGCGGCCGACCAGGTGATCCTGACCCGCCCGGTGCTGCGCGGCAAGCTCGACGCCGTGCTCGCCAGCGATCCGTTCGTGGTCCGGCGGCTCGCTCGCTACGACGTCATCGAGTTCACCGCCACGCGCACCTGCCAGGAGCTGCTGGCGATCAACGAGGCCATCGCCTCCTGAGGAGAGGTTCTTCGGGGGGTTCCGGGTGGCGGAGCCCCCGGCCCGGGGCGAAGCCCCGGATGTCACAGCCGTCAAGGTCGGGTGGCCCGGCGACGACGCCCCGCCACCTGACGGCGAAAAAAGCTCACCCGCCGGACCTCGCTTATGATCGCGAAGACGTCCAGCAGGGAGAGTGCGATGAAGACCCCCGACCTCGTCTTCCGGGGCCGCCGGTTGAGCAGCGACCGCGCGCTGGTGCTGGCCGCGGTCGAGTCGCTCCCCGGGGCCCGCGACGCCGTCGCCGACGGCGCCGATCTCGTGAGTTTCCCCGGATCCGAGTCCCTCGTCGAGGCGGCACGGGCGGCCTTTCCCGGCCTTGTCATCGGCGTGGACACCGCGGACCCGTCGGTCGCCGCGGCCTGCTGCGAAGCGGGCGCCGACCTGATCGTCGCGCGTGCGGACCTGGCCGAGGTCGCGGCTCGGTACGGCGCGGGTTATGCCGCTCCCTCGATCCCTTCGACGGCCGGTTTGTCCGTTGTCATGAACATCGGGGTGTTCCGGACGCCGTTGCCGCTGGGAGACGTGCCCGTGCTGGCCGAGGTGGCCGGGGACGGCACGCCGGCCGGCCTGGCGCGGACGGCGGTCGCGGCCTCGGCCGGGGTGGCGATCATCCGCACCAGGCACGTCCGCCAGGTGCGCCACGTGGCGGAGATGGCGGCGAGCATCGCGGGCACCCGCCCGCCGGCGAAGGCGGTCCGGTGGGAGTGATCCGTGCGGTCTGGCCGTCCTCGCGCGACCTCGCCGAGGAGGATCTCGAGCAGCTGTACAGCTACCCGGCGGACCCCCGCTGGCTGGCGGTGAACTTCGTGTCGAGCACGGACGGCGCGATCGCGGTCGAGGGCCGTTCGGGGGCGCTGTCGACCCCGGCGGACCGGATCGTGTACCGCCTCGGCAACGACCTCGCGGACGTCGTCCTGGTGGGCGCGGGGACGGCGATGGCGGAGGGCTTCGAGGGAATGCGCCCCGACACCGCCACGGCCGAACGCCGCCGCCGGTTCGGCCTGGCCCCGATCGCCCCGGTGGCGGTGGTGACGACGGGCCGTTCCCTGCCGCCGGACGCCCCGGTGATCACCAAGGCGGCGGTCCCGACCCTGGTGTTCACCTCCGCGGCCGCGCCTTCGGCGTTGCGCGAGGCGTGGGCGGCGCACGGCGCCCGGGTGTTCGTGGTGGGGGAGCCGGCGGTGTCGGCCGAGCGGGTGGTCTCGACCCTGGTGGCCGAGGGGCTGGGCCGCATCGATTGCGAAGGCGGCCCGAGGTTGTTCGGCTCGTTGATCGAGGCGGGCGTGGTCGACGAGTTCCGGTTGACGGTGGCGCCGTTCATGGTGGCGGGAACGTCGAGCCGGGCATCTCTCGGTGCGGCGGTCGATCCGGCCGAGCTGGAACTGGCTTCCGTGCTCACCGACGGCGCCAGCGTCCTGCTGCGGTACCTGGCACGTCGCTAGTTTTGTCGGTCCCTTCCGGTAGTGTGGAAATCGGGGGCTCCCTAGCCAGATTTCCCTTGTGCCACAAGGGAAATACCTGATCGACTCGCTGTCGGAGTTCACCCGTTCCAGCGATGACGTTCGCACATTTGTTCGCGTACCGTCGAAGACATGATCACGACCCGAAGACCTCCGCAGCACCGCGATCCGGTGCTGCGCCAAGGAAAACCCCTACCGATCGAGCAGCCGCCGGAAGTGATCCGGCAGCGGCAGTTCCCGGGCCTCCGCCCGCGTCAGCCACGCGAAGTCGTCGTGCTCCTCAGGGTTGAGCACGACGTCGCCGGCTCCCTCTTCCTCCACCGTGTAAACGAAAGCGTGGATGCGCAACGCCCGTCCCGCCACGTCCGGCCACGCATCCCGCGCCAGCTCGCCGGTGACGCGGACCGTCAAGCCGGTCTCCTCCGCCGCTTCGCGCGCCGCTGTGTCCTCGAAGCGCTCGCCTGGCTCGGCCGTGCCGCCGGGCAGTTCCCACCCGCCCGCGAGGAACACTCCGGGCCCGCGGCGGAGGAACAGCACCCGGTCGCCGCGGGCGATCCAGCAGTAGGCCAGGTGCTTGTGCGCGATCTCCGTCATGCGCGCGATTCTCGCTCAGTTGGTCTTCGACGTCGGCAGGTGGGCGCCCAGGTACCCGACGTACACCGTGCCGGTGCGGTCGGTGTCGTCGAGGAAGTGCAGCCGCGGCGCCGGCGACTTGAAGCGCTCCAGGGCGATGTGGGCGCCGAAGTAGTCGCGGCCCGTCGGATTCGTGCGGGGATCGACGCGGAACGTGCGGGCCTGGCGGAGCCGCTCGTTCGTGGTCACCGTGTCGGACTCGGCCAGCGCGATGATGTTCGCGCTGATCAGCGAACCCGGCTGGCCGGTGCGGGCGAACGCGAGCACGTCCGACAGCTCGGGGCCCGGGTCCTGGCCCGCGTCGAGCAAGGACATCCGGGCCCCGGCGTAGGCGTCGAGGGTGCGGAGCGCGTCCCACGCCTTGCGGCGCCAGGCAGCGGCTTTGGGGTGGTGGTCGAGGATCGCGGCCGGCGCCGGTTCGGCCGTGATCGCGAGGTGCTTGAGCGAGGCCGACGCGGCGCCGATCAGCTCGGCGAAGCTGGGGAACTCCTCCGGCGGCCGCTCGGCGGCGGCGACCTCGTCGTCGGCGTCGTGGTGGCGGGCGAGCCGGCCCGCCAGCAGCCCGTTGACGCGCCGGAGCTCGTCGCGCTCGGCTTCGGTCTCCTCGAACGCCCGCGCGTAGTCGTCCACCTCCGCCTGCAGCTGCGCGAGCTGGTCGCGCAGGCAGGCGACGTCGGTCGCGCACGCTTCCTCGAGGCGGCGGCGGAGCGTCTTCACCTCGCAGGCGTGCCGGTCCCGTTCCTCGGCGTGGGCCTTGGCCTTCTTCCGCAGGATCGTGATCACGCCCCGCGCTTCGGCCAGCTCCCGCTCGGCGCGGCCGAGCTTCTCGACCAGCCCGGCGTCGGGCTCGCGCTCCGGCGAAGCGAACGGATCGGCCTCGTACCAGGCCCGCACGCTCGGCACGTCCGCCCACTCCTCGGGCAGGGGCGTCCGGCCGCGGGTCTGGATGAGCCGGGTGATCGCGCCCTGCAGGGCCTCGCCGGACACCGGGCTTTCACTGACGACGAAATCCGGGAGCTGGTCGCACGGCGGCACGTACAGCCGCGCGCCCTGCGGCAGCGCGCACCCGAGCGGCAGGTGGCGGTTGAGGGTGTGGCGGAAGCGGTCGTCGACGTCGAAGACGTTGACCAGCCCCGGCCAGCCCTCGACCGGCACCGTCGGCGGCTCGGTGAGCACCAGCACCGCCGAAGAGCGCCACGGCGCCGACAGTGCCTCGCCCAGCAGGTCGGCGAGGTGGTCGCATTCCTTGCGCGACCAGCCGCGCATCGCCAGCACCGGCGTTTCGATCGGGATTTCGTCGCTGCCGCTGGCGCCCAGCTCCTCCAGCCCGATCCGCTGGGCCGGCGCGTCGTGGCAGCTGCGCCACGGCCGCGTGCAGGCCGCGGTCAGCAGCCACGTCACCCGGTCTTCGCCGGCGCGGTAGCAAAGCGAAAGCAATACCTGAACGGAGTAGCGGCCTTCGCTGCCCTCGTACGCGAACTTCAGGTCGCACCGGCGCGAACCGCCGTCGTCGGACGAGCCGAGATCGGTCACCGTGTAGTCGTCGTGCTGCCGCTGGCGGCTGATCAGCCTGCTGCGCAAGGCGTCCAGGGGGCGTTTCCCCTCGGTGGGGACCAGTCCGTGGTGCCAGAGCCGGTGCACCCCCACAGGACTCAACTCCGTTCGCCGGGAACAGGACCTCAGCCGAACATAGCGGATCCTGTGACCGCTCGAACGCGGGGCGTCACCCCGTGCGAGTCCAGAGGCAGAACGGGTGCCCGGCCGGATCGAAGCAGACACGGACGTCGTCCTCTGGCTGGAACTCGGCGACCACCGCGCCCGCCGCGGTCGCCGCCGCCGTCGCCTCCTGGAGGTCGTCGACCTCGATGTCGAGGTGCAGCTGCATCTGCTGCGTACCGTCGACCGGCGGCCACACCGGTGGGACGTGCCCGGTCTCCAGCTGGAACGACAGTCCCGCGCTGCCGTCGTCGGGGCGCAGGGTCACCCACTCCGGTTCGTCGGTGCGGATCGGCCAGCCGAGGAGCTTCGAATAGAACTCGGCGAGCGCACGGGGTTCCGGGGTGCCGAGCACGGTGGAGGTCAGCTTCATGATCGGACTGGTACCCGCGCGGCGGGTTCTCTACCGCGGTCCGGAGGTTCCCGTGCCGAAGTAGGCGACCGGCGGGCCGACGTGCCGCCACGACGTCGTCGCGAACACCGCGGCCCCGGACAGCGCGAGCAGCGCGGTGACGACGGCCAGGGTGGCGCCGATCCGGGCGAAACCCGGCTGGGTGCGCGCACCGGCGCAGACGCCGAAGACCAGCGCCAGCACGCTGATCGGCAGCAGCGCGAACCACAGCGCGCCGAGGACCAGCACGAACGCTTGCGTCACCCAGGACAACACCCACGCGGACACGATCCCCGGCCGGACGACCAGCCAGGCGGCCCAGGTCGCGACGGCGAGCGTCAGTCCGGACGCGCCGACCGCGAGTGACGCAATCGCCAGGCCGCGACCGGGCCGAGTGGTGGTGGTTTCCTCCGGTTCCAGCTCCCCCATGCCGGGAACATCCCCTGTAGGCGGTGGCGCGTTACCGGAATACGTCGACATCGCGTGGTTTGGTTCCCGGCGCAGGCATCGAGATCCCGGAGGGAACTGCCATGTCGTCCGAGCACGTCCAGGGCGCCGTCGCCGGCGGGTTCGAGTCCGTCCGGGAAGAGTTCGCCGCCGTCGCCTCTTGGAGGTCGTCGACCTGTGGACCGGGCCTGCCATCAACGGCGACTCGCTGACCGGTGTGTTCTCCTCGACCAAGGGGGCGCGTACCTGGCGGTCGCGCTGCTCGTCCAGGAGGGCGTGCTCGACCTCGACTAGTACTGGCCGGAGTTCGGCGCCGCGGGCAAGAGCGGGATCTCCCTTCGGGAGCTGCTCGCGCACCGCGCCGGCGTCGTGGGTGCCGACGACGGATTCACCGGCGACGAGATCGCGGACGACCGCGTCATCGCCGAGCGGCTCGCGCCGCAGCGGCCGTACTGGCGGCCCGGCCCGGCGTTCGGGTACCACGCGGTGGTGATCGGCGCGCTGACCGGCGAGGTCGTGGGGCGCGTCACCGGCCGCAGCATCCAGGAGCACTTCGAGGAGCGTGTCCGGAAGCCGTTCGGCCTGGGCTTTTACCTGGAGCTGCCCGAGGAGCTGGAGCCGCGCTTCCGCACCACGCAGCCCGAGAAGCTGGCGGCGGACGCGACCAGGCCGGACAGCCTCACGGGCATCGCCTTCAACCGCAACCACCCGGAGGCGCCCGAGCTCTGGGAGCTGCCGAACATCAAGCTGGTCCGGCAGCTGAGCCCGGCTTCGGTGGGCGGCGTCGCGTCGGTGAGGGGCTTGGCCGGCATGGATCGCCTTCCCGGGCGGAGCGGCTCCGGAGAACGCCCCCCGTTACCTTTTTCGTAGTTCCTGATCAAGGAGCTGTGGTCACCAGGCCCGGCATGACTTACGCCCCCAGTCGAGTGCATGATCCGGGGGGTGGTGTCACCGGGTCTGGTGGCATCGAGGGACCGCTGATAGGGACACGGCCACCGCTGGGTAGGTCTCGTCGTAACGTGGGTGCCGGCCATCGATGCTCGACCGGTGACCACGTCCGACGACCGAATGGCA
>NZ_JBHVXZ010000088.1:0-42225 GCF_042881395.1 Amycolatopsis sp. NPDC058278
CACCAGGGGAGATTCCCATGTCCACGCGCGTTTTCAGCCACGCCGGCCGCGGCCAGCTCGACACGTCAGCTTCCGAGGACGTGCGTGCCGTGCACTTCGTCGGATCGCTACCCGCCGCCCTGACCGGCGACCACCGCCAGATGATGCAGTGGTTCCTCGACCATGCCCCCGACACTGCGTTGACCGGGCTGCCATGCGACCCGGACCCGCGATGGATCATCGACTGGCTCGACGGCCTCGCCGCCGTCGACGCCCTCGACCCCGTCCGCACCGGCCACTCCGCCGACTACGACGACATGCCGACCTACCGCCTCAAGCACGGCCACTGGCTGGAATCCGAGGATCTGTCCCTCGGCCGCGCGGCGCACACCGACGCGGTCATGGCCGCCCGCGAGCAGCTGCACAACGACCGGGACTTCCCGCCGCATCAGGTGTCGGTCCCGAACCCGTACGACTTGTCGCTGTTCACCTTCGGCAGCCCCGGTGCCGCGGTCACGCACCTGCCGGTGTTCCGCCAGGCCGTGCTCGACGACGTCCACACCATCCACCGCCAGCACGTCAACCAGGTCGTCTTCCAGCTCGAAACCCCCGCAGTGCTCGCGACGTTGGACCGCACCCCGCGGCCGCTCTGGTCGGCGGCGGTGCGGGCGCTGGCCAAGCAGGTCGCACGCGTCTTCGCCGACGGCCCACGCGAGGCGACATGGCGGATCCACCTCTGCCACGGCGACCTCGGCCACCAGCCACTGTTCGCTCTGACCGACCTCGTTCCCGCCGTGCAGTTCCTCAACGCGCTGCACAAACAGCTGCACCGGCTGAGGATCCCGATGCCGGCCGCGCACATCCCGATGTGCACTGGCACCCACGCGCCCCCGACGGATCCGCGGTTCTACCGGGCGCTGCAGCACCTGCGCCGCGACATCGACGTCATCGCCGGACTCGTCGACGAAACCCACCCCAAGGACTCCCGCACCGCACTCGGGCTGGTCGAGACCGAACTGGACCGGCCCGTGCTCGCAGTCGCCGCAGCCTGCGGCCACGGCCGCCGACTCGCTCCCGCCGCCGTCGCCAACGCCGCGCTCGCCTGCAAGCTCGCCCGCCACACCACCGACGCCCCGGCCCGCTGACTCCGCCTGGAAGGACCCGTCGAAATGGACACCACGACCACGCAGATCCCGTTCGCAGCTGGGCATCTGGCCGGCGAAGACGAAACGCTCACCTCGATCATGCGCACGGGGATCGTGCCCACCCGCGCGCTGTCCGGCGGCCGGATGCACCTGCCCGGTGGCACCACCCTCGCCCCGCAACGGCACGACACCACCGAGACCGCGATCGCGATCATCAGCGGCCACGCCGCCGTCCTCTCCGGCAACGCCATGCAGCCCTTCCACCCCCATGCCGGCGACATGATCTACATCCCCGCGACGCTGCCCTACGCGGTGGTCAACCTCAGCAACAACGCCTCCGTCCTCGCCCTGATCTTCCGCACCGACCCCGGATTCGACACCGACGTCCACCGCATGCCCGAACTCGACCCTGTCGCCCGCGACCAGATCCCCGAACTGCGCCGCGCCCACCACAAGGCCCTACTCAACCGACGAAGTGAGCGCACCCGCTAGTCCGTCTCGCAGCATCCCCATCGCCGTCAATGCCCGACGGTCTCCCCGTGCCTGACGTGCAAACCCACCCACTAGCCCGGGGAGAATCATGCGCACCCGGATCACCAACACCACCCTCGACCTCCTGGACGCCCCGCCGTCCGGTGGGCCAGTGACGCTCGACGAGATCGCTGCGTGCGCCGGCATCACGTGCGGACATCTACGGGCCTACTACGGCTCCGTTGAGGCCATCATTGCCGACCTGTCTCCGGTCTCGACACCGGCTGCCCGGAATCGAGAGTGCTGACGATGTACTGGGCTAACCTGCATTTGCGTGGTGTCGGCGCCGCACTCGGCGATATCGTGCCCGTCGAACAGCTCGAGGGCTCCCGCGACCTGCGCGGCCGAAGCAGCCAGCGCGCAATCTCCATCGCCCGCGACGCCACCGGTATGGATCTCGCCGTCCGCGCCGGCCGCAACGCCCTTGCCAGCATGGCCATGACCACCACCGGCCCACTCCCCATCCCGGACATGCACTTCCACGCAGCAATCTGGCGCGGTAGCCGCGGCATCGACTTCTGGTCCCGCGCCGCCTACGTCCGCACCCGACTCGGCCTCCCCGCCGGCCCCGGCATCACCACCGAGCTCAACGCCATGAGCAACAGCCTCATCGGCGGCATCGACATCTCCGCCCGCGTCCTCGCCGGCAGCCCCGACCTCAACAACGTCCTGCTCACCGGCGGCGAAACCTTCGGCCCACCCGCCTTCGACCACCTCACCGCCGACCACGGCATCGCCTACGGCGACGGCGGCTCCGCCCTCATCCTCGGCCGACAACCCGGCCTCGCCCAAATCCTCGCCACCAGCTCCTACACCGACCCCACCCTCGAACAACTCCACCGCGGCAACCAAAGCTTCCTTCCAGCTGGCACCACCGAAGTCGGTACCGAGCGCATCCGCGAACGCAAGCGCCAGTACACCGACGCCGTCGGAACCGCGTCGATCACCCGACGCAACCGCGACGGCGTCCGCGGCGCCGTCGACGAGGCACTCGACAACGCTGACCTCAGCCTCCAGCAGCTGCGCTGGGTGCTGCTACCGCACTACGGACGACACCTGCTCGACACCCACTGTCTGCAACCACTCGGTATCACAGCTGATCGCACCCTCTGCCGCGCCGGCGATCAGTGGGGTCACATCGGACCCAACGACCAGATCATCGGCCTCACCCACCTACTGGCCCGCGGCGCCGTAGCCTCAGGAGACCACGTCGCCTTGCTCGGCATCGGCATGACCTGGACCGCCGTCATCCTCCGCGTTGATGCCGCGCCGCCGGCGTTGGACATCCACGCCCCGGCTTTGCGCTGGCCTTGGCAAGCCGTACAGGCGCCTGATTCCAACGAGTCGCGGCCCGATCGCCGTCAGGGAGGTTTCTGATGTCCATCTGGAGAGCTGTCAGCAACCGATCAGACGACGCTGTCAACCTCGACCATGAGCCCGTCACTGCGCGACCTACGGCCAGGGGCGAATCCGCCGCAGCCGATCGCATCCTGCGCGCCGTGATACCTGATGCTCTCGCAGCTGTCGAACCATCCCCTCCGGAGCCGCTGCCGGTGGCGCGTCTGCTCTCGTCGCATCGCGATGACTCCATGACGTTCGCGCTCCCGCGGATCGACCGCGCCGGCCGTGCGCACGATCAGCAGGTCATCAACGCGGCCGCATGGCAGCCTGGAGAGACGGTCGAGGTCATCGCGACGACCCACGCCGTCGTCTTCCGTCCACATCCGAACGGCCTCCTGAAGGTGGCGCCGACGAGGTGCGTGGCTATCCCGGCGGCGGCGCGCCGCCGGTTCGGGATCAAGGCCGGCGACCGCGTTCTGCTCGCCGCGATCGAGACCCACCGAGTTGTCGTCGCATATCCACTCACAACGCTCGACGAGGCCCTCGCCGCCTTCCACACCACCTTGCCAGCACGATGACCGCGCATCTCGCCGCCGCGCCCCCGGAAATCAACCGTGCAACACCTCGCAGGGACGCCGACCTGGAGACGGCGAAGCTCCTCCTCGACCGGCTCGGCGTCACCGCCAACGACATCTTGGCGGCCGAGCTTACGACAGAGACCGACGTTCCGACCTTCACCGAGTACATCCCGATCGTGGCAGCCGCGACCTCCCCGAAATCGGCCGCGACCTGGTCGGTCTACTGGCGAGCCCTCAGCGAGAAATGGCCCGACCGCGCGATCAACGAACCGACTACGTCGGAATTGAAAGCTCTAGCCAACGAAGTTCAGACACGCGCAGCGAGCCGTCCTGGAGCACGTGGCGGCCAAGCGGCCAAGGCAACCTTCACCGATGCGACCAGAGCGCTCTATCGCTCAGCAGTGGACGACCAGCTTGTCCGAGCTTCGAGAAATCCGGCTCTGGGACTGAGGAAGCCCCGCCAGCGAAAGAACTTGCGGCGGGCCTTGACTGCCCGGCAGTTGACCGAAATCAACGACGTCGCCGCAACGACCGGAACCGACCCCGCACTCGACACGCTGCTCCTCCGTCTCCACACGGAAACCGCGTGCCGGCGAGGCGGCGCACTGGCGATCCGGCCGTGTGACGTCAACACAGAGCTCTGCCTGCTCAAGCTCAGGGAAAAGGGCGGCACCACACGGGATCAGCCGATTTCTCGCACACTCGCGCTGGGCCTCCTCGAACACGCCGAGGATCGCTCGCACCACCTCACTCAATACGACCAGCTTCTTCGGCATCGCAACGGCAACCCGATCCGCCACACGAGGTACGAGACGTTCTGGCGGCGGCTCAGCAGCCACCTGCCGTGGATCAGGGAGTTGGGGGTCACCGCGCACTGGATCCGGTACACGACCCTCACCTGGGTCGAGCGCAACTACGGATACGCAGTGGCGGCGACCTATGCCGGTCACGCCGCCGGATACCAGACTGGCAGCACGTTGACGTACGTCGCAGCGCCGCTTGAGGAGCTTGCCGCCGCTTTGGCGGCCTTGACCGCGGAGCCGCACCCGCTTGCGACGTAGACGAGTGCTTCCGGCCAGGTCCGCCCTCCCGATGATGACCGTGACACCAGGTGACGAGGAATGTTCGATACCGCGATCAACGCCCATCGGCCCTCGCGAGCGAGGAACGCGAGCCGACCGGATCGGGTCAGGTGGAGACGTGACGGCGTACCTGAGGCAGCCCGATCGAAGGAGTCCCGCGAACAACCTGGACTCCCCCGCAAAAATTTGTAAAAATACAAAAATGCACGACTTGGTGGGGCCACGGCGGATCTCGCAGGTGAACCAGGTCGCGATCCCGGTGAAACTCCTACGCGCGCTGGGGCTGTCGCCCGGTGACTCCGTGTACTTCGAGCTTCACGACACGACGAGAGGCGAACTCACCCTTGTGGCTGAACGGGAAGTGCATCGCCGCTACTCAGGTGGCAATGACGAGCCTCACCCTGGCGCACCGTCGGGTGACACCTCTAGGCTGCGGGACCGGCCGTCAACACGAACGCGGGAAGAGGGCAACACCGATGTCGAGTGAGCGGCGGGGCGGCCTGCTCCTGTCCACCGAGGCCGCAGATCGCCATCCCGCCCGCATCGCTGTCGACGGTCTGGGCTGGGACGGAGTCGTGGTGCCGGACATCACCTTGTTCGGCAGGCAGGTCTCCGTGCTGGCGCTCGTCGACGGCGAAGCCCATGCTCTTCGGTTGCGCCAAGGCATCGCTCCAGTCACCGACCGCACAACTGTCGCCCTGTGGGAATGGCCAGAACTTTCAGCACCACCGTCGGCCGCCAGGTTGTCAGCGGTCATCGCAACAGGTCCACGCTGGCAAACCGGGATGACGGCGGTGAGCGGCTTCGCAGGGTTCGCCTCGACGATGCTGCTCTTAGAGCAGAACGACGCCGTACCTCGCGCTTGCCTGACGGCGGCCGAGCGTTACGGAGTCTGGGTTCTGCGATCGGGACGTTCCGGTGTCGTCGTCGACCATCGAGGCCGGATGGGCCCGGTGGTCTCGTCACGGCCGACGACCGTGACGAGGTGGACCGAGGAACTCGTCTACGCACGCATCCTCGAAGACGGACTCATCGCCCCTGCGCCGGCAGGCTGAGGTCAGAGGAGTCGTTCCCCCGCTGTACCCAGCGACCCAGGTACGACGGAACCTCCCACGCGAAGTGGGTCGTGTCGATCTCCATGTGCTTGAACTGGGCGTGCGAGCATTGCTCCGTCCACGCTTTCCGGCGCGTCGAGAGGTCACCACCTCGCAGGATTTCGCGCCGGATACGGTAGAGAATTTCGATCGAGTGCAGGAACGCGGCCAAGCTGGGATCCGGAGCCGAGCCGAGCTGCTGG
The DNA here is from genome assembly GCF_042881395.1 of Amycolatopsis sp. NPDC058278. Taxonomy (NCBI): domain Bacteria; kingdom Bacillati; phylum Actinomycetota; class Actinomycetes; order Pseudonocardiales; family Pseudonocardiaceae; genus Amycolatopsis; species Amycolatopsis sp. NPDC058278. The sequence continues at coordinate 5,954 of NZ_JBHVXZ010000088.1, forward strand.
AGCGACTGGCCGTTGCAGACGTCGCAGGTGCAGTGCCAGTCCGGGTGATCGGGGTCCATCTGCGCGGTCAGGTCGATCTTCTCCAGGTGCACGTAGGACAAGAGCCGCTCGACCACAGCCGCCGGCTTGGGCTTTCCCCCGCCCGCGCCGTCCGAGATCGGATAGAAGTGGCGAAGGCTGGACCGCGTTCCCACGGCCGCGGCGAGCACACCGTAGGCGAGTGCTCCGATCGACGATGTGTCACACCGGAGCAGGATTACCGGCGCGGGGATCTGCAGCAGGGCCACCAACCCGTAGATCGCGTACTTCGTGCCCAGTGGGTCATTCGCGTGTTCGAAAGCGACAGCGATCGGCGTGCCCGCATCCGTGACGGCGTCGACCAGGCGCGGCAGCTTGTCCGGCTGCAGCCAGCTCACGTGCAGGAACAAGGAGGCTGCGACATCCGACCCCGAGGCGGCAGATCGCTGCAGCACGCTGTCCAGCCCGGCCCCGTCGTGCTCGCCGACATAGCCGGCGTTCGGAATCACGACCGGAAGGTCCAGCCGGCGCTGACGCTGGATCCAACCGAGATCGAAGTGATCCGACGCCAAGGCCCGGTTCTTGCCCGTGTACCGGCTGCGGTCAACCAGAATCGGCCTGCGGTAACGCTGGCCGCGGACGAGGTGCTCGGCTTTCTGAAGAGCGCTCTCTCCAGTCAACACGATGCCCCCACCCAGGCGGTCCGAGCGCTCGATCGCGATGTCGACGCCGGCGTCGCTCGCATCCGCCTGAACGAGCAGGACGTCAGCCAAAGCCGACTTCATCCGGCCGTACGGCGTGCTCTGCGCCGTTGCGGCGGCGATCGGGTTGACCACGCTGACCCCCTCGGGTCCCAAGTTGTCCGGATTCATGATCGCACCTCCACGGCGGCGGACTCGTCCACCACAAGGGGCAAGTAGTGGCGCCGGAACGGCTCCGGCAGCATCAGGGCGAGTCCGGCGACGGCGTCGACATCCTGCTCGTGCCGGTCGAGCTGAGCCGCGATCAAGCCGGCGACGTGGCGAGGCGTCTCGGTCGGCAGATCCCCGGGTTCGTGTTTGCTCCAGCCGTACTGGTTCAGACGGATGCGGAAGGTCTTGAACTGGCTCGCGGAAACGCATCCGAGATCGGCCGCTCGCTGGATGAGCATCGCCATGGACACCTTCCAGGTCATCTTCAGGTCCGCGAGCTTCGCGAACTGCCGCACGGTCAACCCTCGCAGCAGGGGTTCCAGCTCGTCGGCCGGTGCGAGGAACTCGCCGGCGAACCGGTTCGCTTCCTTTTCCTGGTCGTCGGACGGCAACTGGTGCATGAGTAGGTGGCCGACCTCGTGAGCAAGGGTGAAACGCTCGCGGTCGGGTGGAAGGTCGCGGTTGAGGAGGATCAGCGGCTGCCCGTCCGTGGGCCAGGTGCTCACAGCGTCCTGCGCGGCAGTGCCCAAGTCGCGGCGCACAAGGCGGACGCCGGCGGACTCCAGCAGTCCGACCAGGTCCTCGATCGGGCCCTTTGGCAAACCCCACGCACGCCGTAGAGACGCTGCGACAGCTGAGGGATCACCGTGTTCGGCCAGCGGCATCCGGGTCAGCTGGAGGAGCTGCGGCCGCGAGTCGTTCACGTCTTCGGACAAGCCGTCGACGGACAGCCGCGTCAGCTGGGTGAGCCCTTCGACCGCACGCACCACCTTCACCGACATGGCGCTGGAGCGCCGGCGATGATGCAGGCAGGTGACCTCGACGCCACCGATCGAATCGGTTACCCGCAGCAAATCCGCGGGCACAGCCAAGGCTTCGGCGATGGCCACGAGGTACTCCGCCGTCAACGGGAGGAGTCCTTTTTCCACCTTCGAGACGAACCCCTGTGAGACGCCGGCTGCTTGGGCCAGGTCGACCTGAGCCCAACGTCGGGCTTCGCGCACCGTGCGGACCATGCGCGCGACAGCGGCCGTCTCGCTCATCGGACCTCACTCCCAGTCGACCATCAACCAAAAGCCTACCAAACCTGTGCTCGAATATTCCGAGCCGACGCCGTGTCGGTACAGCAACATGTTCCATCGAGTCAAGACCACGACGGGGCGGATTACCCGAACCGGTTCCCCAAGCGGAGCAGTTGACTCTTCCGCCGTCGGACGCGGCTATGATCCTGCGCATGGTGTCACCACTTTGGGGATCACTCCCGCGTATCGTCGAGAAAGCAACCGCTTAGTAGGCTCGCGGGCACGAGCCCGTTTCTCAACGACGAGGAGGTCCCCCGTGACCGATTCCCCTTCCCGTGTCGCCGTGGTCACCGGTGCCGGCCGCGGCATCGGCGCCGCCGTGGCGGCCCGGCTGGCCGATGACGGGTTCGCCGTCGGGCTGCTGGACCTGGACGAGGCCGGTGTCAAGCAGGGCGCCGAGGCCATCGCCGCCCGGGGCGGCAAGGCCGTCGGGGTGGCCCTCGACGTCAGTGACGCCGCGCAGGTCGAGGCCGCCGTCGGCCGCGTCGCCGACGAGCTCGGGCCGCCGGTCGTGCTGGTCAACAACGCCGGCATCACCCGGGACAACCTGATCTTCAAGATGACCGAGCAGGAGTGGGACTCCGTGCTCGACGTGCACCTCAAGGGCTCCTTCCTGATGACCCGCGCGGTGCAGAAGCACATGACCGAGCAGAAGTACGGCCGGATCGTCAACCTGTCGAGCACCTCGGCGCTGGGCAACCGCGGACAGGTCAACTACTCCGCCGCGAAGGCCGGCATGCAGGGCTTCACCAAGACCCTCGCCATCGAGCTGGGCAAGTTCAACGTCACCGCCAACGCGATCGCGCCCGGCTTCATCGCCACCGACATGACCGCGGCGACCGCCGAGCGGCTCGGCATGAGCTTCGAGGACTTCAAGGCCGCGGCCGCGTCGCAGATCCCGGTGCAGCGCGTCGGCACGCCCGAGGACATCGCCAACCTGGCGTCCTACCTGGTCAGCGAGGGTGCCGGGTTCGTCTCGGGTCAGGTCATCTACGTCGCCGGCGGACCGAAGGACTGAGCACATGCGCGTATTCGGCAACCTCGACGAGTTCGCCGCCGCAGCCGGCGAGCACCTCGGGTACAGCGAGTGGCTGACGATCACCCAGGAGCGCGTGAACCAGTTCGCCGACGCCACCGACGACCACCAGTGGATCCACGTCGACGAGCCGATGGCGGCCGCGGGCCCGTTCGGCGGCACCATCGCCCACGGCTTCCTGACGCTGTCGCTGCTGTCGGCGTTCGGCCCGAAGATCTACCGGGTCGACGGCATCAGGATGGGCATCAACTACGGCCTCAACAAGGTCCGCTTCCCGCAGCCGGTGAAGGTCGGCTCGAAGGTGCGGGCCGGGGCGGAACTGGTGGAGATCACCGACATCCCGGGCGGCAAGCAGGCCGTGTCGAAGTGGACCGTCGAAATCGACGGCGAAGCGAAGCCCGCTTGCGTCGCCGAATGGGTGACGCGTTTCCTCGCGTGAGGCCCGCCCGCCCGGGCGGGAAACCCGAAGCGGCACTTTCGCGTTAAAGTGCCGCTTCCACCCGGGCCTGTACGACATACCGACTGGTCGGTATCATGCTCCGATGACGCTTGAGGAGGCACGATGAGCCGCACCGACCCGCCGGGTCTCGATCTGGGCCGGCTGCGCGCCCACCTGGACGCGCAGCGGCCCGGCCTGGCCGCCGGGGAGCTGACCGCGGACGTCGTGGAGGGCGGCCGGTCGAACCTCACCTACGTGGTGGGCGACGGCCGGTCGCGCTGGGTGGTGCGCCGCCCGCCGCTCGGGCACGTGCTGCCCACCGCGCACGACATGAGCCGCGAGTTCCGGGTGATCTCCGGCCTGCGCGACACCGCCGTGCCGGTGCCCGAAGCACTGCTGCTCTGCGAGGACCCCGACGTCATCGGGGCGCCCTTCTACGTGATGAGCTTCGTCGAAGGCACGCCCTACCGGACCGCGGACGAGCTGACCGAGCTCGGCGAACAACGCACCCGGGCGATGGCCGACGCGCTGGTCGGCACGCTCGTCGACCTGCACGCGGTGGACCCGGCCGCCGTCGGGCTGGGTGACTTCGGCCGGCCCGGGGGCTTCCTGGAACGGCAGCTGCGGCGGTGGAAGAAGCAGCTGGACGCCTCCCGCAGCCGCGACCTCCCGGGCATCGACGAACTGCACGACCGGCTCGCGACGGCGGTGCCGGTGTCCGGCGAGCCGTCGATCGTCCACGGCGACTACCGCCTCGACAACGTCCTCGTCGACTCCAGCGACAAGATCTCGGCGGTGCTCGACTGGGAGATGTCGACGCTGGGCGACCCGCTGACCGACCTCGCGCTGCTGGTGGCCTACGCCGAGCGCGACAAGGTGTCGCTGCCGTTCGTGTCCAACGCCAGCTCGGCGCCGGGCTACCCGGGCACCGACGAGGTCGTCGCCCGCTACGCCGAGCTGTCCGGGCGGGACGTCTCGCAGCTGGACTGGTACGTCAGCTTCGCGTTCTTCAAGCTGGCCGTGATCCTGGAAGGCATCTACTACCGCTTCAGCAAGGGCCAGACGGTCGGGGCGGGCTTCGAAGGCGTCGGCGCCGGGGTCGCGCCGCTCATCGCGCACGGCAACGAGATTCTCAAAGAGGAGAAGTAAATGGACTTCGCGTTCGACGAGAAGACCGAGGAGCTGCGCGGGAAGCTCCTCGAGTTCATGGACTCGCACATCTACCCCGCCGAGCCGGTGTTCGAAGAGCAGCTCGCCGAGCGCGACGACCCGTGGGCCATCCCGCCGGTGGTCGAGGAACTCAAGGCCGAGGCCCGCAAGCGCGGCCTGTGGAACTTCTTCCTCCCCGGCGAGCACGGCGCCGGCCTGACGAACCTGCAGTACGCACCGCTGGCGGAGATCACCGGCCGCAGCATCCGGCTCGCGCCGACCGCGGTGAACTGCGCGGCCCCGGACACCGGGAACATGGAAGTGCTCTCGATGTTCGGGACCGAGCAGCAGCAGAAGCAGTGGCTGGAACCGTTGCTGAACGGCGAAATCCGCTCCGCGTTCGCGATGACCGAGCCGGACGTCGCCTCCTCCGACGCCCGCAACATCGAGACCGCGATCCGGCGCGACGGCGACGAGTACGTCGTCAACGGCCGCAAGTGGTACATCTCCGGCGCGATGAACCCCGCGTGCAAGATCTTCATCGTGATGGGCAAGACCGATCCCGAAGCCGCGCCGCACAAGCAGCAGAGCATGATCCTGGTCCCCCGCGACGCACCGGGCGTCACGGTCAAGCGCGGCATGCACGTCTTCGGCTACGACGACAGCGACCACGGCGGGCACGCCGAGGTGCTCTTCGAGGACGTCCGGGTGCCGGTCGAGAACCTCATCGCCGGCGAGGGCGACGGGTTCGCCATCGCCCAGGCCCGGCTCGGCCCGGGCCGCATCCACCACTGCATGCGCGCCATCGGCATGGCCGAGCGCGCGCTGGAGCTCATGTGCCGCCGCGCGATCTCGCGCGAGGCGTTCGGCAAGCCGATCGCCCAGCAGGGTGTGGTGCAGGACTGGATCGCCGAATCGCGGGTCAAGATCGAGCAGCAGCGGCTGCTCGTGCTCAAGACCGCGTGGCTGATGGACACCGTCGGCAACCAGGGCGCGCACACCGAGATCCAGGCGATCAAGATCTCCACCCCGAGCACCGTCGAGTGGATCCTCGACAAGGCCGTGCAGGTGCACGGCGCGGGCGGGGTCAGCCAGGACTTCCCGCTGGCGGCCATGTGGGCCGGGAACCGCACGCTGCGCCTGGCCGACGGGCCGGACGAGGTCCACAAGCGCTCGCTGGCCCGGCGCGAACTGAAGAAGTACCTCTCGGAGGGCGCGAAGTGACTGTCACCGCCGAAGACCTGACCCGCCAGGCGACGGAGTTCCTGGCCGCGCACGACCCGAAGTCGGCCGACCCGCTGCAGTTCCTGCGGGCCCGGTTCGACGCCGGGCTCGCCTGGATCCACTTCCCCGCCGGGCTCGGCGGGCAGAACGCGCCGCGCGCGCTGCAGTCCGTTGTGGACGCGGTGTTCACCGAGGCGGGCGCGCCGGACAACAACCCGCGCCGGATCGGCATCGGCCTCGGCATGGCCGCGCCGACCATCCTCGCCTTCGGCACGCCGGAGCAGCGCGAGCGCTTCCTGCGTCCACTGTGGACCGGCGAGGAGGTGTGGTGCCAGCTGTTCAGCGAGCCGGGCGCCGGCTCCGACCTCGCCGCGCTCGGCACCCGCGCCGTCCGCGACGGTGACGACTGGATCGTCACCGGCCAGAAGGTGTGGACCTCCGGCGCGCACGAGTCGCAGTGGGCGATCCTGGTCACCCGCACCGACCCGGACGTGCCGAAGCACCAGGGCATGACGTACTTCCTGTGCGACATGACCGCACCCGGCGTCGAGGTGCGGCCGCTGCGCCAGATCACCGGCGAGGCCGAGTTCAACGAGGTGTTCCTGACCGACGTCCGCATTCCGGACACCCAGCGCCTCGGCGCGGTCGGCGAGGGCTGGAAGGTCGCGCAGACCACGCTGATGAACGAGCGCGTCGCGATCGGCGGGCACGTCCAGCCGCGCGAAGGCGGCCTGATCGGGATCGTCGCGAAGACCTGGCGCGAGCGGCCGGAGCTGCGCACGCCGGAGCTGCGCGACCGGCTGGTCCGGCACTGGGTCGAGGCGGAAACCCTGCGGCTGGCGGGCACCCGGCTGCGCCAGCAGCTGACCGCGGGCGCGCCCGGGCCGGAGGGTTCGGCCATGAAGGTCGCCTTCTCCGAGCTGAACCAGGCGCTGACCGGCCTGGAGGTCGAGCTGCTCGGCGAAGAGGGCCTGGCCTACGACGACTGGACGTTCCGGCGGCCGGCGATCGTCGACTTCACCGGCCGCGAAGCCGGCTACCGCTACCTGCGCGCGAAGGGGAACTCCATCGAGGGCGGCACCTCGGAGGTCCTGCGCAACATCATCGCCGAGCGCGTGCTGGGGCTGCCCTCGGAACCGCGCGTCGACAAGGACGTCGCCTGGAAGGACCTCCCCCGATGACCGACCTTCTCTATTCCGACGTCGAGGAAGACCTGCGGGCTTCGGTCCGCGACCTGCTCAAGGCCAAGGCCGGCGCCGAAGCGCTGCTGGCACGGGTGGAGACGGCCGAGCCGTACGACCTGAAGCTGTGGCGCACGCTGGCCGACGAGGTCGGTGTGGCCGGCCTGGCGGTGCCGGAGGAGCTGGGCGGCCACGGCGCGTCGGCCCGCGAAGTCGCCGTCGTGGCCGAGGAGCTGGGCCGCAGTGTCGCGCCCGTGCCGTTCCTCGGCAGCGTCGTGCTGGCGACGACGGCGCTGCTGCACACGGCCGACCGCGACTTCGTCGGCCGGCTCGCGGCGGGCCAGGCGATCGGCGCGCTGGCGGTGCCGCTGTCGACGGCGCCGGGCGCGGGCTTCCCGTCGTCGGTGACGGCGTCCGCGGACGGCACGTTGACCGGGCGCGTGGGCACGGTCGCCGACGCGTCGGTGGCCGACCTGCTGGTCGTCCCGGCCGCGGGCCCGGACGGCCCCGCGCTGTACGTGGTCGAGGCCCCGGCGGCGACGGTGTCGGAGCTGGTGTCGTTCGACCTGACGCGGCGCGTGGCCGACGTAACACTGGAAAACGCCCCGGCCACGCTGGTCGCTTCGGGGCCGGAAGCCGCCGCGGCGCTGGAGCAGGCGCTGCTGTTCGGCGCGGGCATCCTCGCGTCGGAGCAGACGGGCGTAGCCGAGTGGGCGCTCACCGAGACGGTGACCTACCTCAAGGGCCGGTACCAGTTCGGCCGCCCGGTCGGCGGGTTCCAGTCGCTCAAGCACCGGCTGGCGAACCTGTACACGGATCTGGTGCTCGCCCGCGCGGCGGCCCGCAACGCCGCGGACGCGCTGGCCACGGGCACCGACGTGCCGATCGCGGTGGCCGTGGCGCAGGCCCGCAACGCCCCGATCGCCGTCCGCGCGACGGAGGAGGCGATCCAGCTGCACGGCGGCATCGGGATGACGTGGGAGCACCCGGCGCACCTGTACCTCAAGCGCGCCAAGGCGGACGAGCTCGCCCTCGGCACCCCGGGCCGGCACCGGGCCCGGCTGGCGGACCTGGTCGACCTGCCCGCGTGAATCCGTCCCTGCCCCCACCACCACCCTCAATGGAGGCGCTTCGCGCGACTGTGTTGTCCTGGAAACGGCCCGTTCCCCGAGTGGGGAATGGGCCGTTTCCGCGTTTCGCAACACATTCGGCCGTGCCGGGCGGCGCGCCGGCTGCCGTACGCTGGCTCCCATGGCGCAGGCCATCCAGATGCACCTCAACCAGGCCCTGATGCGCATTCCCCGGCGGGCCGAAAGCGCCGACCGTTCGACGCTGGCCGCGACCTACGTCGCCGCGGGCTCGTTTTCCGCGATGATCAATTCGGCCGACCACCAGATCCTGTTCGGCCGCCGCGGCACCGGCAAGACGCACGCGCTGCTGCACCTGCAGGAGCTCGTCGAGCGCACCGGCGACCTCGCGATCCACCTCGACCTGCGGACGATCGGGTCCACCGGCGGCTTGTACGCCAACACCGCGCTGAGCCCGGCCCAGCGCGGCACGCAATTGCTGGTGGACACCCTCGAAGCCGTCCACGACCGGCTTTTCGCCTTCGCCGTCGACGGCGGTTCCGCGGATCAGGACGCGCTTCTGCGCGGTCTCGACGCCCTGGTGTCCGCGGCCACCGAAGTGGAAGTCATCGGGGAAACCGAACAGGAACAGACTTCCGGCGACGCGGTGGAACGGGGCTATTCGGCGGAATTGTCACTCGCCCCGAAAGGCGGTGCCAGGGCGTCCGCGCGGCACCGGACGTCCGCGACGACGTCGAGCCGCCGCAAGCGCACCGGCGTCGAGCAGCACCGGGTGCTGTTCGGCCCGCTGAGCCGGGCCGTGCAGGCCGTGGCCGACGGCGTCCGGCCCGCCCGGCTGTGGCTGCTGCTCGACGAGTGGAGCAGCGTGCCGCTGGACCTGCAGCCGTTCCTGGCGGACCTGCTGCGCCGCAGCGTCCTGCCGGTCCGGGGCGTCACGGTGAAGATCGCCGCGATCGAGCACCGTGCCCGCTTCTTCGTCCCGCTCGACGAGGACTACCTCGGCATCGAGGTCGGCTCCGACGCGGCGTCCGCCGTCAGCCTCGACGACGCCCTGGTCTTCGACCGGTCACCGGAGGCGGCCCAGGCGTTCTTCCGGGAGCTGTTCGCCAGGCACGTCCGGCCGATCCTCACCTCGATGCTGCGGACGGCGGTGCCCGGCGAGTTCGTCGACGCCGCCTTCCACCGCGGCGCGTTCCCCGAACTCGTCCGGGCCGCGGAGGGCGTCCCCCGCGACGCGATCAACATCGCGGCCCTGGCCGCCCAGCACGCCCACGGCGCCCGGATCACGAGTGCGCACGTGCGCCGGGCGGCGCGGGACTGGTACCTGCGCGACAAGCAGTCCGTCATCAGCCGCGACGAGGAGGCGGACCGGCTCCTGGGTCTCCTGGTCGACGAAGTGGTCGGCCGGCGCCGGAGCCGGACGTTCCTGCTGGCCGCGCGGGACCGTCCCGCGGCGATCGACACGCTCTGCGACGCACGGCTGCTCCACATCGTCCGGCGCGGCGTCGTCGACCCGCGCCGGCCGGGGCGGTTGTACGACGGATACGCGATCGATTACGGCTGCTACGTCACCCTGCTCGGCGACCCGGCGGCGGACGCGGCGAAGCACCTGCTCGCCGACGTCTTCACGTTCGACAAGGCCGTGGTCGACCTCCAGCGGCTGGGCCGGAATTCATGAAGAACCTTCAGTTTCGTTCGGAATTCTCGCTCATCTGAGCGAAAATTTGTGAGCCAGGCCACTTCGCGGGTAAAAGGGTGACAAAAATGCCCTTCTTCCCATGGTTCTTGTCGTCGCCCGGATCTAACCTGTGCGCCATGGAAACAGCCGTCGCGCCGGCCGACGCCGGTGCGCTGGAACGATTGACCGTCAGTATCGGCGGTCACCACCACAGCGCGCTCGCGGCCGGGCCCGCCTCGGGTGAGCTCGTCCTGCTGCTGCACGGCTGGCCCGAGTTCGCCGACTCCTGGACCGAACAGCTCCACGCCCTCGGCGAGGCCGGCTACCGCGCGCTGGCCGTCGACCAGCGCGGCTACGCGGCGGGCGCGCGCCCCGAAGGCGTCGAGCACTACACGCTCGACCACCTGGTCGGCGACGCCCTCGCGTTCGCCGGCAGCCAGGGAGCGGACCGCTTCCACCTGGTCGCCCGCGACTGGGGCGGCATGGTGGCCTGGGCCCTCGCCGCGGCCCACCCGGACCGCCTCCGGTCCCTGACGGTGCTCTCGACGCCCCACCCGTCCGCCCTCCAGCGCGCGGTGGCCACCGACGACGGCCAGTTCCACGACCTCGGCTACATCCGCTTCTTCCGGCGCGCGGTCGGCAAAGCCGAGAATTTCCTCTTACGCGACGAAGCCGCGCAATTACGGGCTGTTTACAACCGCCGCATTCCGAAAGCAATCGTCGAAGGCACGGTGACGCGCCTTTCGGAACCGGGCGCCCTGACGGCGACGTTGAATTGGTACCGCGGAGCCACGAACGACGAGTTCGACATCCCGGCGGGCCGCATCGAGGTCCCGACGCTGTACTTGTGGGGCCGCGAGGACCCGTACCTCAGCCAGAGCGCGGCCGAGCAGACGGTCCACCACATCGACGCGGAGTACCGCTTCCAGATCATCGAGGGCGCCAGCCAGTGGATGGCGATGGAGGTCCCGGACGAGGTGAGCGCGCTGCTGCTGGACCACCTCCAGCGGCACTAGGCACCGGCCGGCTTGCGGACCAGCCCGGTGTAGCCGACCAGCGCGAGCGTGGCCAGCGCCCAGATCGCGGCCTGGACCACCCAGATCGCCACCGTGAACACCTGGCCGGAGCCGACGCCGGTGTCGAGGTCGCACCGCCCGCGCACGCCCGGGGACAGCGGCAGCCCGCGGTCCAGCCCGACGCCGATGAGCTCCACCGTCGTGCACGGCGTGCCCACCGGTGCCTCGAAGGTCGCGACGCGCTCGGCGGCTCGGTGGCTCCCGTCGCCCACGTGCCCGGCCCAGAACCCGAGTCCCCCGGCGGCGACCACGGCGAACAGCAGCGCGGCGGCCGCCCGCCGCGCCCGGTAGCCGTACCCGGCGAAGAGGCCCCACAGCCGGTGGAACCACCGCGCCGGCCACCCGCCGATCGCCTGGGGCGCCCGCCGCCGCAGGTCCCGCTGCTGGGCGATGAGGACGGCCCGGGCATGACCGTCGTGCCCGTGCGCGCGTTCCGCCGCGGCCAGCCGCTGGTACGGCCCGGGGCGGTAGCCCGCGGTGCGCGACCCGATCAGCTCCAGCCACTCCCGCCAGGTGATCTCTTCGAGCGCGCCGAACCGGAACCCGTCGACGAACACCAGACCGGCGGAGGCGACCACCTCGACGGGGAAGAAGACCGGCCCGTCGACCACGGTGTCCTCGAGGCTCACGAGCGTCCCGCCCTCGCGGTGGACGATCCCCGCGCCGGTGAAGCTCAGCTGGCCACCGACGTGGGCGCCCAGCAAGCCGACGGTCGCGGAACCGCCGGCACCGGTCGCCCGCAGCCCGCTCAGCGCCAGGCTCGCCCCGACCCGGCACCGGTCGCCCAGCAACGCCGGTCCCCGGTCGTTGGTGACTTCGGCGCCGTCGAAGGTCACCCTGCCGTCGACCCGCGCCCCCATCAGGCTCACCGCGCCCACCTCCGACGAGCACGTCGCCCGCAGGCCGGTGAGGTCGAGTTCGTTGCCGACGCGGAGGTCGTCGGCGCTCAGCGCGGGACCCGACCCGTTCGCGCACACGGCGCCTTCGGCCAGCAGCTGCCCGCCGATTCCGGCCGCGTGCGCCCGGATCGCCCCGCGGTCACCGGCGCCGGTGGCGTGCGTCCCCGCCAGGTACAGGTTGTCCTCGACGCGCAGCCCGTCGGCGTAGAGCGCCGGGCCGGTGTCGCTGGTGAGCCGGGCGTCCTCGATCGTCGCCTGGCCGCCGATCCGGGCGCCGAGCAGGCGGAGCGTGCCCACCTCGCCGGACCCGGTCGCCGTCACCCCGTCGAGGCGCAGGGAGCCGTCGACGCGGAGCCGGTCGGCGCTCAGCGCCGCGCCGGTGTCGTTGGCGAGCTCGGCGCGCTCGAGGTCGACGTGCCCGCCGACGTGCGCCCCGATCAGGCAGAGGGCGCCGTACTCGCCCGAACCCGACGCCCGCACGCCTTCGCCGGAGAGGGTGTCGCCGACCCGGATGCCGTCGGCGCTCAGTGCGCGCCCGCCGTCGTTGACGACCACGGCGCCGTCGAAGAGGAACTGCCCGTCGACCCGCGCGCCGGTCAGGCTGATCGTGGCCGCCCCGGAGCCGGTGGCCGTGACCTCGGCGAGGCGAAGCTCCCCGGTGTGGAGCCGGTCGGCTTCCAGCGCGGTTCCGCCGCCGCCCCGCAGCGTGCTCCCGGTCAGGTCGGCCTCCCCGAGCCGGGCGCCGAGCAGGCGGAGTTCCCCGGTCACCGTCGCCTCGATCAGGCGCAGATCACCCTCGACGACCAGGCCGTCGGCGTTCAGCGCGGGCCCGGACTCGTTGGTGATCTCCGCGTCGCCGAAGTCCGCTTGCCCGTCGACGTGCGCGCCGAGCAGCCGGACCGCACCGAGTTCGCCGGCCCCGGTCGCCCGCAGGCCGACGGCCCGCAGCTGTCCGCACCGCAGCCCGTCGAGGTAGAGCGCGGGCCCGTCCGCGCCGGTGAACTCCGCGCCGGAGAGGTGGGTCCGGCCGGCGATCCGGGCGTCCAGCAGGCAGAGCGCGCCGTACTCCCCGGAGCCGGCCATCCGGGTGCCCGCCAGGCGCAGGTCGTCCACCCGCAGGCCCTCGGCGTCCAGCGCACACCCGGAGCCGCCGGTCAGCTCGCTGCCGGACAGGTCGAGCCACGGCAGCCGGGCGTGCTGGGCACTCATCGGTTCGGCGAGCACGCAGTCCACCAGCGCGAGCCCGGCAACGGCCTCGACGTCGTCGAGGTCGAGCTCCCCGGTGATCCGGGTTCGTTCCACCCGCACCCCGCGGGGGTCCACCGGGCCCCGGAGGCCGAGCAGCAGTTCACGCAGCACGAGCGCCCGCACCGGGGCGTCGGCCGCGAGCGAACGGCCGTGCCGGGCGGCGTCGAGCAGCTGCCGCTCCGGTCCGGTCAGCTCGTCGACGACGGGGAGCGGCGGGTACTCGGTCACCCCGTGAACTGACCAGGCGGCCGCAGGGCGTCGAGCAGCAGGTCCGCGTAGTGGTCGCCGATCTGGCGGGCCGTCAGCGAGCCGCTCCGGCGGTACCACGACCCCAGGTGGTGCACGGACCCGAAGAAGAAGTCCACCACCACGTCGGCCGGCTTGTCCGTGCGGAACTCGCCCGAGGCCTGGCCCTCCTCGATCAGCCCGCGGAACCGCTCGTGGTACTTGCGCCGCTCCGCCCGCACCGCCTTCTGCTTGTCCGGGGACAGCTGGTGCATCGACTGCAGGAAGATCGTGTTGTCGTCGAGGTTGTCGATGCTGGACACCACGACGTCGGACGCCGCGGCCGCCAGCCGCTCCCGCAGCGGCGCGTCCGACGAGGCCACGCTCTCCAGCTGGCGGGTCTGCTCACGCAGGACGCGCGCGTAGATCTCGTAGAGCAGGTCGTCCTTCGAGCCGAAGTAGTGGTACATCGCGCCCTTGGTGACGCCCGCCGCCTCGACGATCTCCTGGACGGACGTGCGGTCGAAGCCCTTCTTGGCGAACAGCTTCGTGGCGTGTTCCAGCAGCCGCCGGGGCACGGCGGCCTGGTCGTCGCCGGTGGCCTCGCCCGGCTTGCGGGTGTTTGCTCGGGTCACCGCGGTACCCCCTCTCAGGACGCATCAGGATAACGCCACGACAGAAACCGCCGCGGGTTGTCCACGAGCATCGTCGTGATGTCCGGTTCGGACACCCCGCGTTCCCGCAGCGCCGGCAGGACGTCCCGGGTGATGTGCAGGTAGTGCCAGTTCGGCGCGATCGTGGGCAGCTGCGCGGCGGGCAGCCAGTCGATGTAGCAGGACGCGTCGTGCGAGAGCACCATGCTGCCCGCGTACCCGCGTTCGCACAGCGCCGCGACCGTGTTCACCCGCTCCTCGAACGGCAGCAGCAGGTCCAGGCCGAACCGGTCCATCCCGAGCAGCGAGCCGGCGTCGGCGAGCTCGGTGAGGTACCCCAGGTCCGTCGAATCGCCCGAATGCCCGATCAGCACCCGGGTCAGGTCGACGCCTTCGGCCGCGAAGATCTCCTGCTGCTCCAGCCCGCGCCGCGTGCCCGCGTGCGTGTGGGTCATGATCGGCGCGCCCGTCTCGACGTGCGCCTTCGCCACCGCGCGCAGCACGCGTTCGACGCCCGGCGTCACCCCCGGCTCGTCGGTCGCGCACTTGAGCAGGCCCGCCTTGACGCCGGTGTCCGCGATGCCTTCGCGGAGGTCCCCGACGAACATCGCGATCAGCGGGTCCTCGCCCTGCAGCAGCGTGCCGGGCCCGCGGAAGTGCAGGTAGTGCGGCACGTCGTTGTAGGTGTAGAGCCCGGTCGCGACGACGATGTTGACGTCGACCTCGGCGGCGACGCGCTGCACGCGCGGGATGTAGCGGCCGAGCCCGATCACCGTCGGGTCGACGATCGTGTCGATCCCGGCTTCTTTCAGCTCCTTCAGGCGCCGGATCGCTTCGGGGACGTGCTCGTCCTCGCGGAACCCTTCGTGCTCCGGGTAGTTCTCGGCGAATTCGGGGCTGAGCACGAAGAGGTGCTCGTGCATCAGCACCCGGCCCAGCGCTTCCGGCGCGATCGCGCCGCGAACCGTTTCGATCACCGCGCTACCCCCGGGCCCGCAGCTCGCGGCGCAGGATCTTGCCGCTCGTGGTCTTCGGCAGCTCGTCGAGGACTTCGATGGTGCGCGGGTACTTGTAGGCGGCGAGCCGTTCCTGGCACCAGGCGACCAGCTCCGCGGGATCGGGGGTCGCCCCGGGCGCCGGGCTGACGTACGCCTTGACCGTCTCGCCGCGGTAGGGGTCGGCGATCCCGACGACGGCGGCCTCGCGGACCGCCGGGTGCGTGTACAGCACGTCCTCGACCTCGCGCGGCCAGACCTTGAAGCCGGACGCGTTGATCATGTCCTTCTTGCGGTCGACGACGTAGACCCAGCCGCGCTCGTCCATGAAACCGATGTCGCCGGTGAGCAGCCGCCCGCCGGGCAGGGCCTCAGCGGTGGCGTCCGGCCGGTTCCAGTAGCCCGAGACGACCATCGGGCCCTCGACGGCGATCTCGCCCGCCTGGCCGGGCGGCAGTTCCTCGCCGTTCTCGCCGAGGATCCGGACGATCGTGTCCGGCACCGGCAGGCCGATCGAGATGGTCCCGGATTCCGGGTCGATCGGCGCCTCGAGGGTGCCGGGGACGACGACGCAGCCCGCCGTCGTCTCGGTGAGGCCGTAGCCGTTGTGGATGTAGTGCCCCGTCTTCGCCCGGAAGGCTTCGACGACGGCGGGCGGCAGCGCGGCGCCGCCGGAGTACAACAACGCGAACGAATCGAAGTGCTCGCGGCTGAACGACGGGTGCGCCATCAGCGCCATGTAGGCCGTGGACGGCCCGACCGTGTACGACGGACGGTGCTCGAGGAACGCGTCGAGCACGACCCCCGGCTCGAAGCGGTAGGCCAGCGCCAGGGTGCCCTCGATGTCGATCGCGGAGCCGAGCTCGCAGACCATGCCGGTGATGTGGAACAGCGGCGCGAGCCCGAAGAGCGTCGACCCGGCGGGCAAGCCGCTGAACGAGCCGAGGCCGGCGGCGTTGGTGCCGATGTTGCCGTGGGTGTTGGTGGCGCCCTTCGGCGTGCCGCTGGTGCCGGAGGTGTAGCTGATCAGCGCGGTGTCGTCGAGGGCGAAGCCCGGCTCCGGCGGCTTCGGGCCTGGCGTCGCCGCGGCTTCGAGGAGCTCGGTCGCGCCCGGTGTCTCCTCCTTTTCCACCTTGGCCAGGACGCGCTCATCGTCACGGGTCTGGAACTCGAGTTCGCTGGTGGTGAGCGCGATGCCGACGCCGCCCGCGGCCGCGGTCTCGCCGACGTAGGCGTTCCAGCCGCGCTGCGAGCAGACGACCGCCTTGACGCCGGCGTCGGTGAACACGTGGGTGAGCTCGCGTTCGCGGTACATCGGGTTGACCGGCACGACGATCCCGCCGGCCTTCCACGCGCCGAGCAGGGCGATGACGAACTGCGGGATGTTCTGCAGCACCAGGGCGAGCCGGTCGCCGCGGGCGAAGCCGTGGGCCGCCAGGTACCGCGCGACGCCGTCGGAGAGCTCGTCGACCTCGCGGTAGGTCAGCCGCGCGTCGAAGTACGCGATCGCGGCCCGGTCCGGGACGTGGTCCACGGCCCGGCGGAACGACTCGGGCAACGTCGTCGGCTTCGCCGGCCCCGCGGCCCGCACCCGTTCGTCGTAGCTCGCGAGCCAAGGCTTCGCGTCGTACCAGCTCATCCAGTGACCTCCTTTGGACACCGACCGGTCGGTATGCCGACGCTAGGAGGACACCGCGGCCCGCGTCAAGCCCGCACAGGCACGCCGAAATCGTGCACGACAATTCCCGTGCACCACTGAATCACTAAAAGCAAATGCAGCCAGATGCCGCCGTCACAGAGGTACACGTACCCCGGTTCGAAATGGTTCATATCTTCTTTTTCGCCTGGATCACACTGGACAAACCCCTGGTCCAGAGGCCACCATGGCGTCGGCGACCAGATTGGTCCGCCCCATCAGAGAACCCCGCCGTATCCCCCGAACACGGCGGAGTACCCATATGTTCACGCTAACTCACGCACGAAAACGGAGTCATTCATGCCTGCTTCCGGTGGACGACACCGCCTATCCCGGCGGACGAAGATCGCGACGGGCGCCTTCGCCCTCGCGATCGCGGGCGGCGCGCTGGTGATCGCCACGACCTTCGGTGACCCCGGCGCCGCCAACGCCGCCTCGGGCGGTCAGGCGGCGGCCGGCCAGATCACCTGTCCCGACGTGGCGAGCAAGCTCCCGGCCATCCCCGCGCAAGCCCAGGCCGAGGTGCAACGCAACCTGGACCTGCTGAACACCCAGATCGCCGAAGCCAACAACCGCCTGCAGACGACCGTCGGCCAGGGCGGCCCGAACTTCGTGCAGAACGCCATCCTGGGCCCGCTGGCGGACAAGCGGAAGTCCACGATCGACCGCATCGCCATCTCGATCGGGCGCCGGGCCGAGAAGCCGCAAGGCCTCGACAGCCTGGCCACGTGCTCGGTCGGCGGGCAGTCCGGCACGGGCGCCGGTGCCGGTGCGGCGGCTCCCGCGCCGGCTCAGGGCACGGGCAACGGCGGCCAGAGCGGCAACAACGGCCAGAACGGGAACACCGGCAACACCGGCAACGCCGGGGTCGGCCAGATCTCCTGCCCCGACGTCGAAAGCAAGCTCCCGGCCATCCCCGCCCAGGCCCAGGCGGAGGTGCAGCGCAACCTCGAGCTGCTGAACACCCAGATTGCCGAAGCCAACAACCGCCTGCAGACGACCGTCGGCCAGGGCGGCCCGAACTTCGTGCAGAACGCCATCCTCGGCCCGCTCGAGGACAAGCGCGTGGCGACGATCAACCGGATCGCCACCGCCATCGGCCGCAACGCGGCCAAGCCGCAGGGTCTCGACGCGCTCGCGCCCTGTAGCCGGTGACACCGGGGTCCGGCGGGGGGTGCGCCCCGCCGGACCCGCGTCTCACCGGGCCAGCAGCGCGCTGATCCGCAGGAAGGTCCGCGCGGTCATCGTCACCCGCACTTCCGTGGTGACGACCGGATCGAATGCGAACGACGTCGGGTCGTTCGAGCCGGTCCCCCACGTGATCCGCAGGTTCCGCACCGGCTCGAAGCCCCGGGCGGTGCGGCAGGTGACTTCGACGGCGACCGGCAGCCCCAGCTTGGCGTCCACGACGAAGTTCGCCGTGACGGCGCTGATCCGCTGGGCCGACGGCCAGGTCAGGGACACCCAGTCCTCGGCTCGCGGCCTGCTCACCGCGTTCAGCGTCGAAGTCGCCGGTTTGACGTAGTAGTTGGACCAGGCGGTGGCCGGGTTCCCGTCCAGCATCGCGGCCGGCAGCGTGTCCGGGGCGCCCGAGTAGCTCGCGTCCGCCGTCGAAGCGGCCGGGACCACGGGGGTCTCGACGGCGCGCGCTCCCGGGCCGTTGCGCTGGCCGAGGGACGTGCCGGGCAAGGTGAGCTTCCCCGGCGTCAGGCCCGGGGCGCTCGCCGTCACGGTGATCTGCCCCCGCCCGCCGGTCGCCGCGACGACGGCGACGGCCAGCCCCTTGAACGCCGGGATCGCCGGCTGCTGGTAGCTCTGGGCCAGTTCCTGCCGTCCGTTGTCGACGCCGGCGACCCGGCCGGGGCCGGCGACGGTGAAGCGCAGCACCGGCCCGTCACCGGGCACGACGACCCCGTGGGCGTCCACGACCGACGCCGTCACGAACGTCATCGCCCCGGCCACCACGCCGCCACCGGGCGCGTCCACGCTCAGCTTGACCGCGCGCGGCGGCCCGGCCGTGACGAGCCGGTCGCGCGCCACCTCGCGGCCGCCGGCCCGGGCGATCGCGGTCAGCGTGCCGGGTTCGAAGGGCACGGTCCAGGTCAGGTGCAGCTTGCCGGTGCTGCCGTTCGGGCTGGTGTAGCTGCCGGACGGGTCGTTCT
Source organism: Amycolatopsis sp. NPDC058278 (assembly GCF_042881395.1). Lineage (NCBI taxonomy): Bacteria > Bacillati > Actinomycetota > Actinomycetes > Pseudonocardiales > Pseudonocardiaceae > Amycolatopsis > Amycolatopsis sp. NPDC058278. The sequence continues at coordinate 24,714 of NZ_JBHVXZ010000088.1, forward strand.
TGTCGTCACCGGCCGGCTCGCTCGTTTCCAGGTACGGCCGCCCGTCCACAGTGGTCTTGCGATCGAACTTCTTGACGCCCAGCGACTTCCCGTTCAGCACCAGCTCGACGGTGTCCACGGTGGAGTAGACCCACACCGCGACGGGTTCGCCGGGCCGGTGGTTCGTCCAGTCCATCGGGGTCAGGTGCACCATCGGCGCGGTGGTCCACTGGCTGCGGAAGAGGTGGAAGGCGTCCTTGGGCAGGCCGGCGCTGTCGATCGCGCCGAAGAAGGACGTCTTGACCGGGAAGACGTCGTACGGCGTCGGCTCGCCGAGGTAGTCCTGCCCGGACCAGAGGAACTGGCCCTGGCAGAACTTCCGGTCGCGGTCCTTCTTCAGCGAGTACTCGCCGCTGAACGTCCACGAAGCGAGGTTGTTGTCGTACGACGACGTCGCCCGCTTGCCCGGGGTGTGGTTCTCACCGGTGTTGAGCAGGTCCGGGTCCTGGTAGACCCCGCGCGTCGAAGTCTCCGACGACGACTCGGATTCGAAGAAGAACTTGTCCGGGTACTGCTTGTGCAGCCCGTCGATGGACTGGGCGGTGTTGTAGTTGACGCCGAGACCGTCGAGCTGCTTGAGGATGAGGTCCTGCGGCGAGCCCGGCGCGGGCACACCGCGGTAGCGGTCCGAACCCATGACGATCGGCCGGGTGGCGTCGATCGCGCGGACCACGGCGATCAGGTCCGCCGCGATCTGCGGGCCGCCCGCCATCGACGCGTCCGGCACCTCGTTGCCGATCGACCACAGCACGACGGCGGGCGAGTTCTTGGCCGCGTGGACCATCTCGGCGATGTCGCGCCCGCTCCACTCGTCGAAGTCGCGGTGGTAGTCGTACTCGAGCTTGCCGGTCCGCCAGCAGTCGAACGCCTCGACCATCATCACGATCCCGAGCCGTTCGCAGACCGTCACCAGCTGCGGGTCCGGCGGGTTGTGCGCGGTCCGCAGCGCGTTGACGCCCATCGCGAGCATCAGCCGCATCTGGTGCTCCAGCGCGGCCGGGTCGATCACCGCGCCGAGCGCACCCTGGCTCGAGTGCAGGTTGACGCCGCGCAGCTTCGTCGGCACGCCGTTGAGCGAAAACCCGTTGTCCGGGTGGAATTCGGTGTAGCGGAAGCCGAAGTCCGCGGTGGTCGTGTCGAGCACGCGCCCGGCGACGACGACGTCGGTGCGCAGCCGGTACAGCCGGGGTGCGCCGATCGACCACAGCTGGGGCCGCTCGACGCGCAACCCGGTCACCGCTGGCACCGTCCGCCCGCCGGGTACCGCCACGGTCGTCGAGCCGGTCGCCACGACGCGGCCCGCCGGGTCGGTGACGGTCGTGCGCACCTCCGCGGTGACCGGGGCGCCGGCGTCGTTGACGACGTCGGTGGCGACCCGCACCGTGCCCCGGCCGGCGGCGATGTCGGGCGTGGTGACGAACGTGCCGTGCCGGGCCACGTGCACCGGCTCGGTCACCACCAGGCGGACGCGCCGGTAGATCCCGCTGCCGGAGTACCAGCGGCTGCTGGGCAGCGGGTTCGTCGCGCGCACGGCGAGCACGTCCGGCGTCCGCCCGTCGGTGTGCAGCCGGCCGGTGAGGTCGAAGGCGAACCCGGTGTAGGCGTACGGGTGGTGGCCGAGCAGCTCGCCGTTCAGGTACACGTGGGCGTCCGAATAGACGCCGTCGAACTCCACCGACACGCGCTTGCCCGCGAGCGACGGCGGCAGCGTGAACGTCTTGCGGTACCAGCCGAGCCCGCCGCGGAAGAAGCCGGAACCGCTGCTGGTGCCCTTGCCGGTCGGCGGGAGCTCGATGCTCCAGTCGTGCGGGAGGTCGACGGCCTGCCACGCCGAGTCGTCGAAGCCGGGCTTCGGGGCGTCGGCGAAGCGGCCACCGGGATCGGTGACGCCGTCCGGATTGGCCAGTGCGAACCGCCAGCCGGTGGTGAAATCGCTTTCTCGCGCCGGCCCCGGCTGGGCGAGCACGTCGGTGGCCCGGGCGACCGGCGCGACGGCCGACACGGCGACGGCGGCCCCGGCCCCGCCCAGCACCACCCGTCTGCGGAGACCGTTCGGTTCTGCTTCCGGCATCGGGTGAGCCCCTTCCAGCGCGGCGACGTGCGGGCGGAAAGCACTATGGCACAGAGGTTTCCGGACAATCAAAGAGTTCGATAATTTCGAACTCGGCGCTCGCTCGCCGCTCCGGGGCGTGACTTCTCGCCAAGCGACCGCTTAGTATGGTGTCCGACGCGAGGAGGCGACGATGTCCATTGTGGATGGCGTGCGGTACGAGGCGGACGGCGCGGTCGCGACGTGCACCTTCGACAAGCCGGACCGCAGCAACGCGATGGACGTGCCGATGCAGGCCCGCTACGGCGCCTTGCTGCGGCAGGCCGACGCCGACCCGGAAGTCCGCGCGGTCGTCGTCACGGGGGCGGGCCGGGCCTTCTGCCCCGGCGCCGACCTGGGGTTGCTCGGCACGATCGCCGCGCGGCCCCCGGTCGAGGACAACTTCCGGGACGTGCTGGCGGCGGCGTCGGTGGGCGTCCCGGTGATCGCCGCGGTCAACGGCGGCTGCGCCGGTCTCGGCTTCGTCATCGCCTGCTCGGCGGACGTCCGGTTCGCGGCCGCCGGCGCGAAGTTCACCACCGCGTTCGCCCGCCGCGGCCTGATCGCCGAGTACGGCATCGCGAAGCTGCTCCCGGAGCTCGTCGGCCAGGGCCGGGCCCGCGACCTGCTGCTGTCCGGGCGGACGTTCACCGCGGAACAGGCGCTGGACTACGGCCTGGTCCAGGAGGTGGTCCCGCCCGGCGAGCTGGTGGCACGCGCGCACGCGTACGCGACCGAACTGGCGACGTACAGCGCACCGCGATCGATGGCGGTGATGAAGGCGCAATTCGCGCGGGAGGCGCTGCTGCCGCTTGCGGAGGCGGCTCGCTCGGCCACCGAGCTGATGATCGAGTCGTTCGGCCGTCCCGAGCTGGCGGAGGGGCTGGCCAGCTGGAACGAGCGCCGTCCACCGCGGTTCCCGCCGCACCGATGAGCTTTCGGCGTCCCGGTCGTCAGTACCGGCATGGCCAAGTTGCTCTACGCGTTCAGCTGCTCGATCGACGGTTTCCTCGCCGGCCCGGGCGGCGACATGTCCTGGTTGACGCCACACCTGCACCCCGACCCGGCGGTCGACGCCCTGATCCCTCGCATCGGAGCCCTGCTGGTGGGCCGCCGCACGTACGACGGCGACGACCCACACCGCGGCGGCCCGGGTGAAGGCAAGGCCTTCGGGGGCGGCTGGGAGGGGCCTCAGTTCGTGCTCACCCACCGGCCCCCGGCACCGGTTCCCGGCGTCACCTTCGTCGGCGACCTGGCTTCGGCGGTCGCCGCGGCCAAGGAGGCGGCCGGGGAGAAGTACGTCAACGTCCTCGGGGCCGACGTGGCCCGGCAGTGCCTCGAAGCCGGTCTCCTCGACGAAATCCTCGCCCTGCCGGTCCCGGTGCTCCTCGGCGACGGCGTCCGGATGTTCGACCGTCCCGGCGGTGGCACGATCGAGCTGGAACGCCTGCGCCCGAACTGGTACCGGGTGATCCACTAGAGGGTCGAGATGCGGACTCACCGGGCGGGGACCGAGCCTCGGCACCGGCCCGGAAAATGTTACGCCCATCAGTTCCGGCGCAGCGCGGTACGCTCTCGACCTGAGCGACGTAACATCACGACTTCTCCGCACACTGGTCAACGGATGGACCGAGAAAGGTGTCACATCTCGGTCACGTCGATTGGGAGGCACTGATGTTCGAGAAGCTTTCAGCGGCTGCGAATCGCGCCCTGGCGGAGGCTGCGAAACATGCAACGAGCATGTCGGCCGACGACATCGGACCCACACACCTCCTCCTCGGCCTGGCCGATGACCCGCAAAGCGTCGCCGGTACTGAATTGACTGAAGCAGGCGTCAATCTCGAACCTCTTCGACGCCTCGTTTCCGCAGCCCCGAGCACAGAAACCACGAAATCGAAACCTCTCGCACTGGCGCCCGACCTGTGGCGCATACTCGACGCCGCAGTACGAACCAGCGCATCAGCCAACGCCGACCTGGTGACGACGGGCCACATCTTGCAGGCGGCTATCGCTGATCAAGGCAGTGAGGTCCTGCAACTCTTGAGCGAGCTGGGGTTGTCAGTACCGTCAATCGCCGGACTACGCTCAGCGGATTTGACGCAACGCGGCACCAAAACTTCAGCCGAATACGAAGGGGTGCCGACAGTCAGGGATTTCGATCTTATCAGCGCGTCTGACGGCCCGCTCGACGACGAGGAGACCAGGCGCATTGGCGACACCGAACTCCGCCGCATGAGAGACCATCACCCAAGACGTCGGCGCGATAACTGAGGAGTGACGAGGAGTCTCAAGGTTGCAAGGTCGACAGCGCCGACGTCGACCCTGCAACCCGTTCGACACGCAGACTGGTCGCCCGTCACAGAACCCTCTGGCAGCAGCATGTCGACATAGTGAGTTATCTGGTAGTAGCCCGAACAGTTGAGCTCACCAGCGCAGGCGAAGTGGCCGACCGATCCGCGCGCGACACACGGGTTGGCTGCCGGATAATCACACTCGCCAAGATTGCCGGTATCCCTCTCAGTATTATCGATATAAAGCTTGGCAATGTCGGACAGATAATCCATCGTCTGCCCCTGGACAGTGGGCGTACATATGACACTGGAACTGTAGAACGTTTCAGTGGTCTCCAGAACACTAAGGGCGCCGGGCTATATTGAGCGCCGATATTGCCCTTGACATCCCCATAGTCGCAACCATTGCCAGGCGGGTCAGCGAAGGGAGCCACCACCTGCCCAGTCCGACTACTCACCGCTCTCAATTTAAAAAGTGCAGCCTGGCTTGCCTTATCGGCCTTGAGTTGATAATTGACTACCACAGGCCGATCGCTCGCATTAGCCAACCCACACCAGAAACAAGCATGGACAGGCACACGCCAAGCAATGGCAGCAATCTTCGAAGCGAACTTCTCAACATTACTCCCCCTTTTTCAATTATCTCCAGCCGTGGCGGAACGAGTCCTTTTTGCCGAAACACCAGTCAAGGTCATCGACATCTGTCACAATCCACGCCCCGCCTCGAATGCGGTGCGAATTCCGCACCTCGAGCGGCACGCGCCTGGCCGCACCCGGGCACCGCCGTGGCCGCATGGAACCGGTCTGTGGCCGGAGAGCGGGAAGCCGTCGCAGGTCGAAGTGTCGGATGACCCGTCCCGGGGTCACTGTGACCGGTCGGCATCCGTCCGCAGTCGACTTGAAGCCCGCCACGGCGTGGTCGAAACGCGCCGCCACCGATACCGGGCTGACCGTCGGCGGCCTGGACCCAGCCGAGATCCGGTGACCGATCCCGGCCTGCCGACGTCGCCGAGCGAGTTCGTCCATGCGGTGCGGCTGCTGCTCCCCCGGCCGCACCGAGCCGGTCGCCGCCGGTGCGAGCGGTGAAGCAGCACGCTCACAGCTCCCCGACGGCCTCCTCGACCTTGCGCTGCAGCTTGTTCATCCCGCCGAGCCACCGGTCGGTCTCGGTGGCGCGCGCCGCGTAGTAGCCCGCGACCTCGGGGTGGGGCAGCACCAGGAACCGCTTGTCCTCCATGGCGGCGAAGAGCGCGTCGGCGACCTGCTCCGGCTCGATCGCCGAGGCGCCCATCAGCAGCCGGCCCGCCGTGCCGGTGCTCTCCAGCATCGCCGTGCGCACGCCCTGCGGGCAGATCGCCTGCACCGTGATGCCGCGGTGGCGGTAGGTCGCCGACAGCCATTCCGCGAACGCCAGCGCGCCGTGCTTGGTCACCGAGTACGGCGCCGAGCCGAGGCTGGTCAGCAGGCCGGCCGCCGACACCGTGGCGACGAAGTGGCCCCGGCCGCGCTCGAGCCACGCCGGCAGCAGCAGGTTCGCCGCGCGGACGTGCGACATGACGTTGACGTCCCAGGTGCGCGCCCACACCTCCTCGCCGCTCTCCGCGCCGCCGAAGGGCGCGATGCCCGCGTTCGCGCAGAAGACGTCGATCTCGCCGAGCGTCGAGCGGGCGCTGTCGATCAGCTCCGTGACGCCGTCCAGGCTCGCGACGTCCCCCGCGAACGCCGTCCCGCCGACCTCGGCCGCGATCTCCGCGGCCTTGTCCCCGTCGAGGTCGGCCACGACGACCCGGGCGCCGTCGGCCGCGAAGCGGCGGGCCAGCGCGGCACCGATACCGCCGCCGCCCCCGGTGACGACGACGCCGGTCACAGGCCACCGCCCAGGGTCACGCCGCCGTCGAGGACCACCGTCTGGCCGGTGATCCAGCCCGCGTCGTCGGACAGCAGGAACGCCACCGCGCCCGCGATGTCGGCCGGCACGCCGAGCCGCTTCATCGGGTACGCCGCGGCGACCTCCTCCTCGCGGCCCTCGTACAGCGCGGTCGCGAACTTCGTCTTGACCACCGCCGGCGCGACGGCGTTGACGCGGATCTTCGGCCCCAGCTCGGCGCCGAGCTCGACGGTCAGCCGGATCAGCGCCGCCTTGCTGACGCCGTACATGCCGATGCCCGGCGAAGCGCCGAGGCCGGCGACGGAGGCGACGTTGACGACGGCGCCGCCGTGCTCCCCCATCCACGCGTCGCGGGCGCGCTTGGTCCAGCCCAGCGGCGCGAGCACGTTGACGCCGAGGATCTTCGCCGCGGCGGCCGGGTCGATGTCCAGGGTCGGGCCGTAGACGGGGTTGATGCCGGTGTTGTTGACCAGGTAGTCGAGCCGGCCGAAGGTCTCGATCGCCTTGGCGACCGTCTCGTCCTGGTGGTCGGTGTCGTCGGCCTTGCCCGCCACGAACATGGCGACGTCCGGGCCGCCGAGGGAGCCGACCGCCTCTTCGAGGGCCTCCGGCTTGCGGGCGGTGAGGCAGACCTTGGCGCCGCGCTCGACGAGCGTCTTCGCGATCCCGAGGCCGATGCCCCGGCTGGCCCCGGTGACGATCGCGACGCGATCCTTGAACGAGTTCACGGCAGGCGGTCTCCTTCGGCTGTGGTGCCCGGCACATACCAAGCAGTCGGTCAGTGGCCATTATGCGCGATGCGGCCCGGGTCTCAAGGCGGACACCCGTCACACCCGCCGGTCACCGCACGCGGAGCACGAGCTTGCCGGTCGTCGAACCCGATTCGATGCGGCGGTGCGCGGTCACCGCCTCGGCCAGCGGCAGGGATTCGACGTCGACGCGCAGGGTGCCGTCCGCAACGGCCGCGACGGCGCGGCGCACGGCCTGCCCCACGGTTTCCGGTGCCACGGCGGAAAACGCGGCGAGGTTGAACCCCGACACGGTCTTGGTGGTGAACCACAGCTCGTTGGCCGGGATGCCGACGTCCTCGGCGCCCGAGGCGTTGCCCATGACCACCAGGCGCCCCATCGGGGCGAGCCGGTCCAGGCTCGCGCGGCGCGCCGGACCGCCGACCATGTCCACCACGACGTCGAACTCGCCGGTGCCGGCCACCTCGTCGCGCAGGACGACCTCGTCGTAGCCGAACGCCTTCGCGGCGGCGATCTTCGCTTCGCTCCCGACCGTGCCGACCACCCGGCCGGCGCCGAGCAGGCGCGCGACCTGGCCCAGCTGGCTGCCCACCCCGCCGGCGGCGGCGTGCACCAGGACGCGTTCGCCGCGTTCCAGCCTGGCCACGCGCTCGAGGACGAGGAAGGCCGTGGTGCTGTTGGACGGCACCGCCGCCGCCACCTCGAGATCGGTTCCGCGCAGCGGGGCCACCAGCGCGGCGGCGGTGGTGACCACCTCGGCGTAGCCCCCGCTCGCCACGATCGTCAACGCGGCGACCGGCTCCCCCACCGACAGGCCCTCGACGCCTTCGCCCAGCGCGCGGATCCGCCCGGAGACCTCGATGCCGGGGACGAAGGGCAGCGGGACGTCGACGACACCCTGCCGGTAGAGGACCTCGGCGAAGTTGGCGCCGGCGTAGGCGACGTCGATCGAGACCTCGCCCGGCCCGGGCTCCGGCACCGCCACGGTGTCGAGCCGCAGGACCTCGGCGGGGCCGAACTCGGGGATGGTGACCGCCTTCATGCTGTTCGTCATGGCCTCGATCCTGCGGCGGCCGGGAGCACCGGACCAGGCCCGGCCCAGCCTGGGTCCGCCAGGACCAGGTTCAGCGCGGGACCAGCGAGAGCACCGCCTCGACCAGCTCCGGGCCGTCGAGCAGCACCGGGTCGTTGTGGTCGGCACCGGGGATCTCCACCAGCCGGGCCGACGCCGCGGCCGCCACCTCGCGGCTCTGGGACGGCGGGACGATCGAGTCCCGGCCGCCTGCGACCACCACGGCCGGGACGTGGAGCTGCGCGGCCTGCTCCTTGACCGGGAAGCGGTCGCGCAGCAGCAGGCGCACCGGCAGGTACGGGTAGATTTCCGCGCCGACCGCCGCGAGGTCGACGAACGGCGACCGCAGCAGCAGGCCCGCCGGCGGGTGTTCGAGGGCCAGCTCCGTGACGACGGCGGAGCCGAGGCTTTCGCCGAAGTAGATCAGGCGCCCGGGCGGCACCCGCCGGTCCTCGGTCAGGAAGCGGTGGGCCGCGCGGACGTCGAGGGCCAGGCCGTCCTCGCTGGGATGGCCCGGATTGCCGCCGTACCCGCGGTAGTCGAGCAGCAGCACGGCCAGCCCGGCCTGCGCGAGCTTCGCGGCCAGCGGCGCCCGGCCGGCCCGGTTGCCGCCGTTGCCGCCCGCGACCAGCACCGTCGCCGCCGGGTCCCGGCCGGCCGGGCGCAGGTACCAGGCGCCCAGGTCCAGACCGTCGGCCGTGCGAAGGCGGATGTCCTCGGCCATCGTTTCAGGGGTGCGGGTGGCGAAGCCCCCGCTCCGGGGCGGAGCCCCGGTTGTCACAGCGCCTGGCAGCACGCTCGCGGCGGCGGGCACCGGCGCGGGGTCCGGCAGGTAGATGAGCCGCCGCTGGACCGCCCAGAAGGCGGCCAGCAGGAGCACGAGGACGACGACGGCCACCACCAGCACCCGCACGAGCACCGTCCTGGTCAACGTGACCTCCAGCCCCACGGGAAACAACGGCGACCCGGTCACGTTGTACCCCGGTGATGACTTCGCCACTCGAATTCTGCGTCCTCGGCGACTCGCTGGCGGCCGGCGTCGGCAGCAGCCGGGAGGACGACACCCTCGGCCGGCGGCTCACCCGCCGCCTGCGCGACGCGGGCCACACCGTGCGGCTCCGGAACTTCGGCGTGCCCGGAGCCCGCTCGGCCGACCTCGAACGCCAGGTCGGCGTCGCCCTCGGCGAGCGGGTGGACCTGGCCCTGATCGTGATCGGCGCGAACGACCTCGCCGGGTTCGTCTCCCCCGCCGTCGGCGCGCGGCAGCTGCACGACGCCGTGGCGCGGCTGGTCCGCGCCGGCGCCCGCGTCATCGTGGTGCCGGCGCCCGACCTGGGGATCGTGGCGCGCGTACCCGGGCCCTACCGGCAGCTGGTCTCGGCGGCCAGCGGCCACTACGCGCAGGCCCAAGCCGAGGCCGCCATCCGGGCCGGGGGTGCCGTGGCCACCGCCGGCCCCGAACTCGCCGCCCGCTTCGCCGCCGACCCCGCGTTGTTCTCCGCCGACCGGTTCCACCCCTCGTCGGCCGGCTACGCCGTGATCGCCGAAGGCCTGGCGCCACACGTGCTGGCCGCCGCCGCGCACCTGGCCGCCTGAGCCGGTTTTGCCCGGCTTTAACCGGCGCCCGGCAAGATCGGTTCCGCCAGGCGGTCGGAGCGAGGGGTGGGGGTCCGGAGCTCACCGGCAGGGGGGACCTGCCGGTCGAGGGTGCCGGTCGCCTGGCAGCCAGGGGGGTACTGGGGGAGCTCTTCCCGCGTCCATCGTGACGCGCGCTGCGGGCTGGGGGCCTGCAGCGCCCGCCCCTTCCGCTCCAGGGAGAGAGGGCAGAACATGTACCGATCAACCCAGCGCGCCGCCATCGTGGGCGCGATCGCGGCCAGTGCGCTCGCACTCGCCGCACCGGCCGCATCGGCCACCGTGCAGGGCGGTGTCTCGAAGACGTGCAACACCATCAACACCTGCTCGACCGAGCCATCGGTCTGGTTCCAGGGCGGCACCCTCTCGGTCGACGCCGACGTGCACGGCACCGGCCCGGCCCAGTGGGTCGTCCGCAGGGACAGCGGCGGAACCGTCTGCCAGTCCGGGTTCGCCGCCGAGGACCCGGCGCGATCCTGGGTCTGCAACAACGTGTCCGCCGGGTGGCTGTACGGCATCGTCTCCGGCGGCTCCCCGAGCGTGAACATCGGCCTCCGCTGGTAACACCCACCGAGAGAAGGAGAAACACCATGAGGACGCTTCGCTTCTTCACCCGTTCCGTGGCTCGCAGCCTGCGTACCCGGGAACTGGGCGCCGCCTGGCGCTTCTACTACGAGATCTACTGATCACCACCGCGGCCGGGGTCTCCGAACCCCGGCCGCGGCGTTTTCCCCGGGAGACCTCCGTGCGCCAAGCCACCGCCGAAGCCGGTGCGTTCCTGACCGACCCGCTGACCGCCCTCGACGACTGGGCCGGTGACGGCATCGCGATCCGCCGGTTCGAACCGGGCCGGTACCTGGTGTCCGGCGACGAGCTCGTCCGCACCGCGCTGGCCGGGACCACCACGCCGTTCGAGGCGAAGGCGGCGACCTTCGGGGCCGTCGCCGGGTGGGTGCCGGGCTCCGAACGCAGCCGCCCGGTCAACGCCGCGCTGGCGCGGGAACTGGACCGGGCCTGGCAGGCCGTGCCGGCCGGGCGGATCGGCGCCGAGCTCCGGCGGTCCGCCGAAGCCGGGGAGGCGTGGCCGGGCGCGCTGGCGACGAGCTACCTGCGGCTCTTCGGTGAGCAGCTGTTCCCCGGCTTGCCTCCGCGGGCCCGGCAGACGCTGCGGGACGCCCTCGCCGCGTCCGACGGGCTCGACCGCACCAGCACGACACTGCGGCGGCTGAAGGGCCGGCTCGCGCACAGCCGGGCCGACGCCGCACTGCACCGCTGGGCGGCGGATCACACCGGGCCGCTCCTCGATGCGCTGCGGACCGCGCTCGGCTCGGCGGACGACGTGGCGCTGGCCCTGCACGGCCTGGTCGGCGCGGTCTGCCGGGCCGCGGCGATGGTGTTCGCCTGGACCGTCCTGCTCGACCGGGGCTGGCGGCCCGGGACACCGGCGGGCACGGTACTGCGGGCCGCCCCGGTGACCGAGCCCGCCGACCACCGCGTCCGGGAGGCCCTGCGGCTGTGGCCGGTGGCCTGGCTGCTGTCGCGCAAGGTCACCGCGGCCACCGAACTGGGCGGGGTCCGGCTGGTCCCGGGCGACCGGCTGTACCTGTGCACCTACCTCCTCCACCGCGACCCGGACTTCTGGGCCGGGCCCGGCGAGTACCGTCCCGGCCGCTGGGCCACCCCGCCCGAGGGCCACAAGGCCCGCTACCTGCCCTACGGCTTCGGCAGCGCCGCCTGTGTCGGCTCCCGGTTCGTGAACCAGGCGACGGCGAAGGTGCTCGAGTGCGCCGACGCGCTCGCCGGCTTCGGCCTGCGGATCATCGAACCCGAGCCGGTGTTCGGCTCGCTGCTCTCCCCGCCGGTGGTGCGGCCCGTCCCGCCGGATTGACCGATTCCCGCTACCCTCACCCGCGGGATGACCGGTTCGTCCGGTCTGCGGGGGGTGCGGAAGAAGTGCTCAGCTTCGGGGTGCTGGGACCGTTGCGGGTCCAGCGGGACGGCGAGCCCGTCCCGGTGACCGGGCCCAAGGTGCGGGCCCTGCTGGCGGCGTTGCTGATGCGGGCGAACACGCCGGTGTCGCTCGAGCGGCTCACCGAGCTGCTGTGGGGCGACGACCCGCCGGAGACCGCGCGCAAGAGCATCCAGGTGCACGCGGTCCGGCTGCGGCGGGCGCTCGGCGAGGGCGTCGTCGAGACGCAGCCGACCGGCTACCTGCTGCGCGTGCGGCCCGACCGGCACGACCTGCTGCGGTTCCGCGAGCTCACCGCCGCCGCGCGGGCCGAGCCGCGGCCGGACGCCGAAGGCGAGCTGCTCGCCGCCGCGCTCGCCTGCTGGCGCGGCCCGGTGCTCGCCGACGTCCCCGCCGAGGTGCGCAGCCGGGTGGACGTCGACCAGCCCGCCGACGAGCGCCTGCGCGCGCAGGAGCGCTACTTCGAGGTCTGCCTGGAGCTGGGCCGGACCGGTGAGATCACCGACGAGCTGGCGCGGGTGACCCGCGAGCACCCGTGGCGGGAGGCGTTCTGGGCGTTGTACCTGGAGGCCCTGCACCGGTCGGGCCGCCGCGCCGACGCCCTCGAGACCTACCGCGAGGTGCACCGGATGTTCACCGGTGAGCTGGGGGTCGGTCCCGGCGAGCGGCTGCGGCGCGCCCACCGGGCCGTCCTCGCCGACGAGGCACCCGCCGGACCGCCCGCGGTCGCGCAGCCGGAGTTCCGGCCGCGGCAGCTGCCCCCGGACGTCGCCACCCTGGTCGGCCGGGCCGCGCTCATGTCCACTTTGGACGAGACCGTGGGCCGCGCGACCGGCACGCACCCGCCGATCGCGCTGCTCGTCGGGCCGGCCGGCGTCGGCAAGACGACCGCCGCCGTGCACTGGGCCCACCGGGCCGCGCGGCACTTCCCGGACGGCCAGCTCTTCGCCGATCTCCAGGGCTACTCGGCGGTGCCGGCGCTCGCGCAGCTCGAGGTGCTGACCCGGTTTTCGCACGCGCTCGGCGTCCGGCCCGGCCAGGTGCCGACCGAGCTCGCCGACGCCGCCGCGCTCTACCGCTCGGTGCTCGCCGACCGGCGGGTGCTGATCGTGCTGGACAACGTGGCCGGGCCGGACCAGGTGCGCGCGCTGCTGCCCGGGAGCCCGGGCTGTGCGGTGCTGATCACCAGCCGCGACCGGCTCTGCGGCCTGGCCGCCACCGTGGACACCCGGCTGGTGGAGCTGGCCGAGCTGCCGCCGGACGATTCGCTCGCGCTGCTCGCCTCGGTCGTCGGCGAGGAGCGTGTGGCCGCCGAGGACACTGCCGCCCGCGAGCTGGTGCGGCTGTGTGCCGGGCTGCCGCTGGCCCTGCGGATCGTCGCGGCGAACCTCGCGCTGTGGCCGGACCGGTCGCTGCACGGCTACCTCGCCGAACTGGCCGGGCCCGACCTCGAGCAGCTCGGCGTCCGGCGGCCCTTCGACCTGTCCTTCGACGCCGTTTCCCCGGCGGCGGCCCGGTTCTTCCGCCTGCTCGGGCTGGTGCCCGGCGCCGACGTCGGCGTGGCGGGCGCGGCGGCGCTGGCCGGCGTGGCCGAGCCCCACGCCGGCCGGCTGCTGTGGGAACTGGCCGCGAGCCACCTGGTGCAGTCCCGCGGCGGCGGCCGGTTCGGCCTGCACGACCTGCTCCGCGCCTACGCCGCCGAGCGGGCGCGCGAGGACTTTCCGGCGGCCGAGCGGACGGCCGCTCTCGACCGGCTCTTCGGGTATTACCTGCGTGCCGCGGCCGGCGCGGCGACCGCGCTCTACCCGGACCTGCAACGGCTGCCCGGCGCGCCGGAGGGCGGCGAGGCCGTCGAGCCGGCCGAAGCGCGCCGGTGGCTGCTGGCCGAGCACGGCAACGTGCTCGCCGCGATCCGCCGGCCGGCCGGGCCGGAGCCGGGGCCGTTCGCCTGGCGGGCGGCCGACCTGCTGCGCGGCTTCTTCCACTCGCACCGGCTGGACGCCGAATGGCAGGCGGCGGCGACCGCCGGGCTGGCCGCCGCGCGGCGGGCCGGGGACGAGCGGGCGGCCGGGGCGATGCGGCACAGCCTCGGTGCGCTGGCCTGGAGCCGCGGCGACTACGAAACGGCGCTCGCGGAACTCGAAGCCGCCCAGGCGGCCTACCGCGCCGCCGGGTCCCGCGAAGGCGCCGACTCGGTCCTGCACGCGCTCGGCGTCGTGCACCTGGACCTCGGCCGGCTCGACCGGGCGATCGAGCACTTCACCGCCGCGCTGGCGGGCACGCTCCGCAGCGGCGCGTCGATCCGGGCGGCGAACGGGCTGATCAACCTCGGTGCGGTGCTCATCGAACACGGCCGGCTCGCCGAAGGCGTCGAGCACAACGAGCGCGCGCTCGAGCTCTGCCGCCGGCTCGGCTCACCGCACGCGGCGGCGATCGCGCTGTGCAACCTCGGGTACGGCTACCGCGTGGCGGGCGACCTCGCCCGGGCCGGGACCGTGCTCACCGAAGCACTGGAAGCGTTGCGGGAGCTGGGTTCCCGGGACGACGAGGCGGACGCGCTGGTCCGGCTCGCCGCGGTGCACCGGGTGACCGGCGACCTCGACCGGGCGTGGCCGGCCGCCCGCATGGCGGTGACGGTGGCGCGCGAGGCGGGCAACCAGCGGTTCGAGGTGGACGCGCTCGGCGCGCTCGGCGACCTCCACCGCCAGGCGGGTGACCCGGCCGCGGCGCTGGCGCAGTACACCGAGGCCCACCGCCTGGCGGAGAAGATCGGCTACCTGCGCGGCGCGATCGCCACCCTGATCGGTCTGTCCACTGTGGATCCTGCCGACCCGGCGGCGCACGCCGAGGCGGCGTTGCGCGAGGCCGAGGAGGGCGGCTTCGGCCTGCTGGCCGAGCAGGCCCGGACCAGCCTGGCGCGGGTGTTCCTCAACGCGGGTTCCCCCGAGGCCGCGGAACGGCTGGCCGTTCAGGCGATCGCCGGCTTCCGGGCGAGCGGGCACCGGCTGGGCGAGGCGTACGCCTTCGTGGTGCTCGGCAACGCCCGCCTGTCCCGGATCGGCCCGCCCGCGGCCCGCGAGTGCTGGCGCACGGCCGAGGAGATCCTCGCGGCCGCCGGCGAACGCCCGGTGCTGGCGGCGGTCCGGACACTGCTGGAAAAGTAAGCCGCCCCTGCCCGACCCGCCAACCGGCGTCAGCGGCGCGTGGACAACTCCGCCGGGTGCAGCTCGTACAGCGCATACGCCTTCCGGATCACCGGCTGCGCCACGTTCCGCACCCGCACCCCGCCCGGCGTCACACCCTGCTCGCACCCGAAGTGCGCGTGGCCGTGCAGTGCCAGGTCGGCGCCCACCTCGTCGATCGGCTCGCAGAGGAGGTACGAACCGAGGAACGGGTGGATCTCGGGTGGCTCGCCGTGCAGGGTGCCGGGGATCGGTGCGTAGTGCGTCAGCGCCACGACGACGTCCGTGTCGAGGGTTTGCAACGATTTGCGCAGCGAATCGGCGGAGGCCATCGTGTGCTCGACGAAGTCCTTCATCTCCCGCTCGCCGAAGCGGCTGGCGCACTTGCCGGCGAAGCCGCCGCCGAAGCCCTTGACCCCGGCGACGCCCAGGGAGCCGTCCGGCAGGTCGAAGCGGACCGCGTCGCCCTCCAGCACCTCGACCCCGGTCTCCCGGAGCAGGTTCGAGATCATCTCGCCGAGGTCGCTGTGGTGGTCGTGGTTGCCGAGCACCGCGGCGATCGGCACGCCGAGCCCGGCGAGCTCGTCGGCCACCACGCGGGCTTCCTCGATGGTGCCGTGCCGGGTGAGGTCCCCGGCCAGCAGCAGGACGTCGGCGGTGCCCGCCAGGTGCTCCAGGGCCGGCCGGAGCAGGCCGCGGGAGTCCTCGCCCAGGTGCACGTCCCCGACCGCGGCGATCCTCATCGGCCGATCTCCTCCGCGCTCGCCGGTTCGCGGACGTCGGCGACCCGGAGGTCGTTGTGCACCAGCTCCCCGGTCAGGTATTCGCCGACGACGGTATCCACCTCCGCCTTGCGGGCCGGGCAGGTGACCTCACCGCTCAGGTGGACGTGCTCGCCCCGCACGGTGACGTGCACGCCGAGCTCGGCGGTGCGGGGGTCTTCGGCCAGGGCCCGGCTGAGCCGGGCGACGAGGTACTGCGGGGGTTCGGGCACGAGTGCCTCCTTCGGGTCGATCACGGCCAGGTCGCCGAGCAGCGCCAGGAACGCCCGGGCGTACGGGGACGCCGACACCTGCACGGCGACGTCGGTCCAGTCGACCTGCTCGCGCAGGTCGCGGGCGATCCGCAGCAGCGGCGCGAAGTCGCACCGGTGCGCGCTCAGCACGAGCAGCTTGTCCACGAGCAGGTCGGTGCCGGAGACGACCGGCGCCGCCGTGGACCCGATCCGCATCAGCGCGGCGCGGTCGAGCAGCTCGTCGGTCACCGGCCGGTGGTTGGGGCCGTGGATGAGGTCCACGAGGATGTCGCCGTCGTAGACCTTCGTCAGCCAGTCCTCCGGCGGGTGCACGCGGCGCAGACCCGCGGCGGTGAGCACCTCCGCCGCCCGCTCGGCGTCGCCGGGTTTGAGGAACAGGTCGACGTCGTGGTCCGACGGCGGCCCGCCGCGGGCGTACACGGCCAGGCCGCCGGCGACGGCGAACCGGATGCCCGTGCCGTCGAGGGTGGTCACGACGCGGGTCAGGCTCTGCAGCAGCGCCTCCGCTTCCATGGCCGGGGATTACCCGCGACCGGGCCGCCCCTAACCGCCGTTCGCGGGTTGCCGCCGGATCCACGCGCGGGCCCCGTCGACCGTCGGGTGCAGCGCGAGCGTGCTGTCCAGGCGGGTGACCTGCAAGGAGCGCAGCACGGGGCGGCCGTCGGCGACCACCGCGAACGGCAGGTCCGCGACCGCGGTCTCGGTGACGAGCTCGGCGAGGACCTGCAGCCCCGCCGAGCCGCAGAAGGTGATCGCGCCCAGGTCCACGATGAGCGCCCCCGGCCCGCCCGCCAGCGCGGCCCGCGCCTGCGTGCGCAGCATCGGCGCGGTGCCGAGGTCCAGGTCCCCGGCCGCCGCGACGACGACCGCTTCGGGCACGGTGCGCACGCGCACCGTCAGTACGGGCGTCCGGTCGTCGGTCACGGGGGGCTCCTTCCGTCGCTGCTGCCCGACCTTAGAGGGGTTGCATCGTTTTGTCATCGATTTGTGGGGTAACCGGGGACGAGAGCATCCGACCCCGGGAGAGAGGACAGGCTTCGATGAGCACCGTCACCGAATCCGTCGATGTCGAGACCGACGTCACCACCGCCTACAACCAGTGGACGCAGTTCGAGTCCTTCCCGCACTTCATGGAGGGCGTCGACGAGATCCGGCAGCTCGACGACACCCACACCCACTGGAAGATCAGTGTCGGCGGGCAGACCCGCGAGTTCGACGCGACGATCACCGAGCAGCACCCGGACGAGCGCGTCGCCTGGAAGTCCGACTCCGGGCCGACACACGCGGGCGTCGTGACGTTCCACCGCCTCGACGACCGGCACACCCGGGTCACCGTCCAGCTCGACATCGACCCGGACGGCTTCGTCGAGAACGTCGCCGACAAGCTCGGCATCCTGGACCGCCGCGTCAAGGCCGATCTGGGCCGGTTCAAGTCCTTCATCGAAGAGCGCGGCGGCCGCGAAACCGGCGCTTGGCGCGGTGACGTCGCCCGCCCCGGGAACTGAGCCGGCCGGTGAGCCGCCCCGCGACCGCCCCCGCCGTCACCTGGACGGCGGGGGCGG
>NZ_JBHVXZ010000089.1:0-41515 GCF_042881395.1 Amycolatopsis sp. NPDC058278
CCACCGAGGTGAGCACGGTGACCGCGTTCTTCGCCTCGGTGTGCTCGTCGAGCAGCGCGCCCAGGGTCGCGGTGTCGAGCAGAGGGACGTCGCCGTAGCTGACGAGCACGGTGCCGGTGAGGTCGGCGGGCAGGGTCGCGAGCGCGCAGGACACGGCGTGGCCGGTGCCCTTCTGCTCGGCCTGCACCGCGGTGCCGACCGGGCGGCCGAGGGCGGTCCCCACCTGCCCGAGGTGCTCGCCGACCAGTTCGCGACCGTGGCCGACGACCACCACGAGGTGTTCGGGGTTCAGGCCGGCGGCGGCCCGGACGGCGTGCTCGACCAGGGGCCGCCCGGCGATCGGGTGCAGCACCTTGGGCGTCGCGGAACGCATGCGGGTGCCTTCACCCGCGGCCAGGATCAACGTGCTCAGCGGGCCGGTCAACGGCGCTCCCAACGGTTACCAAATGATGGCTTCTGTCGGGCACCGATCCTAACTGTGCTGGATATCGGCAATCCGACCGGCAGCCACGGCGGAAAGAGTGCCGGTGAGCGGGCCTCCTCGCCGACCGTGTCCGCCTGCTTTCGGCCGGATTGCTAACTGTGGTCGTCTGCGTCCCACGCGGGGTCGGTGGGCGGCGCCTCGCTCGCCCACGCGGCGGCCGGGTCCGCGGCCATCGAGTTGGCCGACGCCACCTGGTTGCCGCCGCCGCGTTTCGCCTGGTACATGGCCGCGTCCGCGCGGGCGAGGACCTGCTCGCCGCGTTCCTGCGGCCGCAGCGAGACCAGCCCGATCGACAGCGTCACGCCGTGCGAAAGGTGGTGCGGCAGGTTGGAGACGGACTTCACCGCGCGGCCGAGCGCCATCTTCGCCGCGGACGCGGGCGTGCCCGGGAGCAGGACGATGAACTCGTCGCCGCCGTAGCGCGCCACCAGGTCGTCGCCGCGCAAGGCGTCACGAAGCGTGCTCGCCACGACACGCAGCACGTTGTCGCCTTCGGCGTGCGACTGCTTGTCGTTGACGCCCTTGAAGCCGTCGAGGTCGACCAGCGCGACCGCCAGCGGTTGCGCGTCGGCCGACGACGCGAGCTGCCGCAGCTTCTCGTCCAGCGCGCGCCGGTTCGGCAGGCCGGTGAGCGGGTCCTGCAGCGCCTGCTGGGTGATCGCGCCGTGCTCGGCGGAGAGCCGTTCGTGCTCGCGGCGGGCGTTCAGCGTGGCGATCTGCGACTCGCGCAGGCTCCACATCTCCGACTCCAGGCGCCGCGCGTAGTCGATCAGCGACTCGCTGGCGCCGGAGGCGTAGTCCGGGCTCGTGTCGAGCCGGGCCAGCTCGCGGGCGATGTTCAGCCGCATCGACGGCTGCGAGGTGTCGTCCGAGATCGACTGGCGGGTCTCCCGCAGGACCGTGAGGGCCTCCTCGCGGCGGCCCTCCTTGTCCAGGCAGCGCGCCAGCGCGATCGCGACGATCTCCCGGTCGTGCCCGAACGCGCGCTCGGTGTAGAGGTGCTCCAGCCGTTCGATGTGCTCGGCGCCCGGCTGGTTCAGCGCCGGCGCCGCGGCCAGGACGCCGACCTGGTCGATCGCCGCGACGTTCGCCTTGCGCGGGAACAGCGACTCGGCGAACGGGCCTTCGGCGGCCGCCCCCATCGACGCCGCGGTGCGGAACTTCTCGGCGCTCTCGTCGTACTCGTCGATGCGCTCCAGCCGCAGGCCCCAGCCGAGCAGCATCTTGATCCGGTTGATCAGCTGCAGGGCGATGTCGTGCGGGCTCGCGCTCTCGCGGATCGCCGTGGCGGCCCGGCCGATGACCTCCTCGGCGGCTTCGTAGACCCCGAGCTGGTTGAGCACCAGCCAGCAGTCGATCAGCGTCGAGGAGAGCAGCCGGTTCCAGTTGCGCAGCCCGACCTGCCGGTCCGGGATGGTGGAGTCGTCGAGGATGGCCAGCGCCCGGGCGATCTCGGTGAGCGCGGCGTCCTCCTGCGCGGCGATCACGAGCCGGCGCCCGCGCAGCGCGTGCGCGTCGGCCCGCAGCAGGGCGATGCCGTGGCGCCGGGTGTGCGCGAGCATCTCGTCGAGCCGGGGTTCGGCCTCCGCGGCCAGGCCCTTCGTGGCCAGCCGGGCCAGCGCCGACGAGCGCAGCAGCTGGGCCACGAGCAGGGGCTCGCCGCGCCGCTGGGTCTCGTCGAGCAGCTCGTCCATCATCGCGACGATCTCGAGCTGCTGGGTGTACTCGTGCCGCTGGACCGCGGCGCCCAGTTCACGCGCGCGCCCGACGAGCCACGCGTCGGACATTTCGGCCAGCGCGGGGCGCCTGGCCGTCACCGGGTCGGTCGCCTCGTCGGTCAGCGCCAACCTCCCGGTGTCGTGGGTTTCCGGTTCCTTCTGCTGCTCCGCCGCCAGGATTCGAACCTGAACTGTCAGAACCAAAATCTGAAGTGCTGCCGATTACACTACGGCGGATCGATCCTGGTCAGGATAGCGACGATCGGGTGTCGTCCGCGCGGGGGATGCGTTACGCGCCCGTCTGCCGGGTACTCCGGTTCCGAAGGACCAGTGTGAGTTCGGGCTCTCCCCAGCCGCCCGAACCTGCTGTACCGTAACTTACGGCATCGTAGGTTAGGGCGCCCTTGGTAAGAGGCGTGCCTGTGTAGGAAGAAGTGAAGCGTATGACGGCCACGCTCGACCGTTCCCAGTCCACCGGAGAACCTTCCGCCCCCAAGGGGCCCAAACCAGTCACCGAAGGCACGCGCGGCATGGGCGTGCAGCTGTCGGTCTACTTCGGCGTGATCGCGCCGCTGGTGGCCCTCCTGGTCGCCGTGCCGTTCGCGTGGGGCTGGGGACTGAGCTGGGTCGACGTCGGCATCTTCGTGGTGTTCTACGCGATCAGCGGGCTCGGCATCACGGTGTCGTACCACCGCTACTTCACGCACGGTTCGTTCAAGGCCAAGCAGTGGCTGCGCGTGTTCATGGCCATCGCGGGCAGCATCGCCCTGCAGGGCCCGGTGATCACCTGGGTCGCCGACCACCGCCGCCACCACGCGTTCTCCGACCGCGACGGCGACCCGCACTCGCCGTGGGCGTTCGGCACCTCGCCGTGGGCCATCGCCAAGGGTTTCTGGCACGCGCACATGGGCTGGCTGTTCGAACGCGACCAGACCAACGCCGAGCGCTTCGCGCCGGACCTGGTGAAGGACCCGGCGATCAAGAAGGTCGACGACCTGTTCTGGCTGTGGGCACTGGTCAGCCTGGTGCTGCCGGCCGTCCTCGGCGGGCTCATCTCGTGGTCGTTCTGGGGCGCGGTGACGGCGTTCTTCTGGGCCGGGCTGGTCCGCATCTGCGTGCTGCACCACGTGACCTGGTCGGTCAACTCGATCTGCCACATGATCGGCGAGCGCCCGTTCAACGCGCGGGACAAGTCGGCGAACTTCTGGCCGCTGGCGATCTTCTCGTTCGGCGAGTCGTGGCACAACCTGCACCACGCCGACCCGACGTCCGCCCGCCACGGCGTCAAGCGCGGCCAGATCGACATCTCCGCACGGCTGATCTGGATCTTCGAGAAGTTCGGCTGGGTGCACGACGTGCGCTGGCCGACGCCGCAGCGCTTGGCCCGTATCGCGACGGAAAAGGGCTAGTCAACTAGGCTGCCCCGATGGCGGGGAGACGACGCTCGAAGCGCGAGCAGCAGGTCACCGGGGCGCGTCCGGCCGCCCCGGTGACGCGGGTCCGGATGACCGGGAGCGAGCGGCGTCAGCAGCTGCTGAGCGTGGCACGGGCCCTGTTCGCCGAGAAGGGCTTCGACGGCACCTCGATCGAGGAGATCGCCCACCGCGCCAACGTGTCGAAACCGGTGGTGTACGAGCACTTCGGCGGCAAGGAAGGCATCTACGCGGTGGTCGTCGACCGCGAGACGCAGCTGCTGCTCGACCGGATGGTTTCGACCCTCCACGGCGGTCACCCGCGGGTGATGCTGGAGCAGGCGGCGACGGCCCTGCTGTCCTACGTCGAGGACTCCCACGACGGATTCCGCATCCTGGTCCGCGATTCGCCGGTGGCGAGCTCCACCGGGACGTTTTCCACGGTGCTGAACGACATCGCGAGCCAGGTGGAGCACATCCTGGCCCAGCAGTTCGGTGCACTCGGCTACGACGAGAAGCTGGCCGCGCTGTACGCGCAGGCCCTGGTGGGCATGGTGGCGCTGACCGGTCAGTGGTGGCTGGACGCGCGCAAGCCGAAGCGCGACGAGGTGGCTGCGCACCTGGTCAACCTGGCGTGGAACGGCTTGTCGCACCTGGAGCACAAGCCGAAGCTCCGGCTGGGCTGACGTCGTGGCGCTGACTGCCGCGGAGCTGCGGCTGATGCAGGGCCTCGCGCAGCGGATCACCGCCACCCACCCGGATCTGGTGAACAGCGACGCGTCGTTCGGTGAGCTGGCCTGGAACTGGGGCCGGACCCGCGGCGACGGCGAGCGCCGGCTGTGGTTCTCGGACGGGGAGATCGTCGCGTGGGGCTGGGCCGAGCTGCCGCGCCGGGTCCGGCGGAACGACGGCTCGGTCAAGGACATCACCCACGCGTACCTGGCGCACCAGGTGCATCCCGGGCACGCGGAGCTGGTCGACGACGTGATCGGCTGGTACGACACGACCGCGGCCGGCCTCGAGCGAACCGTGCTGCCCTCGGCGGCCGACTCGCATGCCTTGGCGCGCTGGGCGGCGCACGGCTACGAACCCGACGCGCCCGACGCTTGGTCGCAGCTCAACGAGCGTGACCTCACCGACGTCGAGGAACCGTCGCTGCCGCCCGGGTTCGCCTTCCGCACCGCCTCGGAGGTCTCGCCGGAAGCCGTGGTGCAGGCGCATGTCGACGCCTGGGCTCCGACGTCGTACACGGCTTCGTCGTACGAAGGCTTGCGGCAGGCACCGGGCTACCGCGGCGACCTGCACGTCCTCGTCGAGGCGCCGGACGGGACGATGGTGTGCTCGGCGATCATGTGGCTCGACGAGGTGAACGCGACGGTCGAGTTCGAGCCGGTCGGCACGCACCCGGGCTACCGGCGCCGGGGGCTGGCTCGCGCGATGGTGCTGCACGGGATGCGCCTGGCCGTCACGGCGGGCGCCCGCCACGCGACGGTCGCCTGCATGGGCGAGCCGGAACCGGCGCGGGAGTTGTACTACAGCGCGGGGTTCCGGGCGTTTTCGCGGGACGCGCCGCTCATCAAGCTCAGGTGAGCTGCCCGGTCTCGCGGAGGTGGTCGAAGATGAGCCGGTCCACTGCGGAAACCCGGCCGCGGTCGGCGTAACCGAGCCACACGACCTCTTCGATCTCGCTGCTCGCCGTCAGGGTGCCGCGGTATTCGGCCGTGTAGCAGGTCATCCGCACCAGCGTGCCCGCGGCGTGGCCATCCGCCTGGGCTTCGAACGTCCCCGCCGCGGCGATCGACTCCGGCGTGATCGCCACGTCGAGTTCCTCGCGGATTTCGCGGACCAGCGTGTCGGCGTCGGTTTCGCCGGGCTCGCGCTTGCCGCCGGGGAGGTAGTAGACGTCCTTGCCCCGCGAGCGCGTGCTCAGGATCCGGCCGTCCAGCAGGTGGATCCAGGCGATCTTGTCGATCACCGCAGCCGGCCGTCGTCGTGGAGGTGGTCGAAGACGAGCTGGGCCACCAGGGAAACCCGCGGCCGGTCCGCATAGGCGAGCCAGGCGATCTCCTCGATCTCCGCGCAGGCCCGTGGCGTTCCCGCGTACTCCGCCGTGTAGGCCGTCGTGCGGACGGTAGTGCCCTCCGCGTGCCCGTGCGCCTGGCCTTCGAACGTGCCCGCCGGGGCGATCGTCTCGACCTCGATCGCCACCCCGAGCTCCTCGTGGATCTCCCGGACCAGCGTCTCGGCGTCGGTCTCGCCCGGCTCGCGTTTGCCGCCCGGCAGGTAGAACTTGTCCTTGCCGCGCGAGCGTGCCGCCAGGATGCGGCCGTCCGCCACGTGGATCCAGGCGATCTTGTCGATCACGCCAGCGCCGCCAGCGCTTCGTCGGTCGTGACCACCGTGCCCAGGCGCGGGAAGATCTTCGTGATGGCGTTTTCGTGCGAGATGCCGGAAAGCGCCGTCATCGCGTCCGACACCGCCACCGTGTCGTAGCCGTGGTCCGCGGCCGCGCGCAGGGTCGACTCGACGCCGAACTCCGTGGCGATGCCGCCGAAGACGACCCTGCGCACGCCCGCGCCGCGCAGGAACTCGTCGAGGTCCGTGCCCGCGAAACCGCCGATCGTGTACTTCGTGACGATCTTGTCGTCGCCGGCTTCGAAGGCCAGCTCGCTGCCCGGCGGGTTGTCCGGTCGTGACACCCGCACGATCACCACCGGCGCTCCGGCGCTGCGGAACGCGTCCCGCAACCTCAGTGCGTTGGCGAGGACTTCTTCGCCGGTGTACGGCGTGGTGGGCAGCGCCACGATCCGTTCCTGCAGGTCGATCAGCACGAGCGCGGACGTGGCCGGGTCGATCTTGCTCATTCCCCGATCCTAGGCACTAGGGTCGGGTTCATGGCGAACAGCAGGGAAATCGTGGTGACGGGTGGCGGCACGGGCATCGGCTACGCCGTGGCGGCCGCCTTCGCGCAGGCCGGCGAGCGCGTCACGATCACCGGGCGCCGGGAAAAGGTGCTCACCGAAGCCGCGACGCTCGCCGGCGCGCGGCCCGTCGTGTTCGACGCCGCCGACCCCGCGGCCGTCGAAGCCGCACTGGGCGAGCTGCCCGGCCGCGTCGACGTCCTCGTCAACAACGCCGGCGGCAACACCGACTTCCTCGACGGCGACGGCGAAGAGGGGCTGGCCGGTTTCGCGGCCGCGTTCGAGCGGAACCTGCGGTCCAATGTGGTCAGTGCCGCGCTGGTGACGCACGCGCTGCGCGACCGCCTCGCCGAGGGCGCGCGGATCATCACCATCGGATCGATCGCCGCGCACACCGGCGCCGGGTCCTACGGCGCCGCGAAGGCCGCGGTCGAGGCCTGGAACGTGAGCGTGGCCCGGGAGTTCGGGCCGCGCGGGATCACCGCGAACGTCGTCGCGCCGGGGCTGATCGGGGAGACCGAGTTCTTCCACGGGCAGCTGAGCGACCAGCGGCGCGACTGGCTGATCGGCAACACCATGAACAAGCGCCCGGGCACGCCGGACGACGTCGTCGCCGTGGTGACCTTCCTGGCGAGCCCCGCCGCCGGGCACGTCACCGGGCAGGTCGTGCACGTCAACGGCGGCGCCTACCTCGGTAGCTAGGGCGGGCGCATCGGCCATCCGGCCGATGCGCGCGCTCGCCGGCGCTCGGTTGTCCACCGGATGGCCAAAACAGACCGGCTCATCGGGCGATACCCGCGGTCCACCTCCGCAATAGCTTCGGATTCCTCACGAATCCGGCGGAGGTGGACTGGTGCTCGAGCGACTGAACAACGTGAAGGTGCTCGTGGCGATCGCGGTGGTCATCGTGGTCGGGGGCTTGCTCACCGCGATCGCCGTCAACAGCGGCTCCGGAAGCGACAGCTGGCGCGCCGGGTGCGGCGCGCCGCCGGCCGGTCCCGGGGACAACCAGACGAGCCGCGTCGCCGAGGCCAGGAAAGTGCTGCTGAGCACCGGGAACGATCCGCGCCTCGGGATCGAGATCGTCGACCTCGGCGCCTGCGCGGTCGAGACGAGGTGGAAGGCCGACCAGCCGCAGCCCACCGCGTCCGTGGTCAAGCTGCTCATCGCGCTCGACCTGATCGACCGTTCCGGAGTGCCTTCGGGCGGCGAAGAGACGGCTGTCCACGCCATGCTCGCCGCCAGCGACGATCACGTCGCCAGCCGCCTCTGGCAGCAGAACGGCGGCCCGGACATCGTCCGGCGGGAGGTCGCGAAGCTGGGGCTCACGCACACCACGCCCCCGGACGACCCCGGCCAGTGGGGCTCCACCCGGATGTCACCCACCGACGTCGTCACGGTCTACCGGTACATCACCGCGGGGCTGTCCGAAGAAGGCCGCGTGTTCCTCACCGGAGCGATGGAAAGCGCCCCGCGCAACGCCGCCGACGGGTTCGACCAGCACTTCGGGATCCCGCGCGGGTTCCCGGGCGCGACGTGGGCGGTGAAGCAGGGCTGGGGCAGCTCCGAGGCCCGGCGGGTGCTCAACACCACGGGGCTGGTCCGGACCGCGTCCGGTACCTACGTCGTCGCGGTGATGGCTTCCTGGAAGGAAACCATCGACTGGCCCACCGCGACCACGGCACTGACCGCGGCCGTCGGCGCGCTGAAGGGTTCCCTCCGGGCGGCCAAGGCCTGAACCGATCGGGAGTGGATGCCGGTCCCCGGGTCGCCAGGTCGGCGATGGCGCCCGGGGACCGGCGCGGTGCTGCCGCGGGAACGCTCTCTTCGGACCGCGTCCAACACGCGTCGGGGGCGGGCGAAAACTTCTGGTACACACCATGTTCCGCGATCCGCCACCCCGGCGGAAGTGTCCACGGCACTCGACGGCCGTGCTTTTCCCATGATCAGGCGGGCGTGACCTTCAGCAGCTTGTCGTCCGTCCCGTCCGACGTGGTCACGTACAGCGCGCCGTCCGGGCCGCTGCGGACCGCGCGCAGGCGGCCGAACTTGTCGTCGAACTCCGGGGGCAGCGAGACGTCGAGGACCTTGCCCGCCGGGTCCAGGTGGTACAGCAGCAGTTTCTGGCCCTTGAGCGCCACCACGACCAGCGCGCCGTCGTTCGTGCCCCACTGCGCGCCGGTCAGGAAGGCGTCGCCGCTGATCGCCTCGGTGATGCTACCGGAGGTCCACAGTGGACTCACCGCGTCCGGGAACCGCTTGAGGTCGGTCATCGGCACGCTTTCGTCGTAGCTCGTTCCGGTGCCGCCCTTCGAGGGGTCCCAGCCGTAGTTCGCGCCCGGCTTCAGCAGGTTGACCTCGTCGTCGAACGTCGGGCCGTGCTCGGCGGTGATCACCTGGCCGCTGCCCGGCCGGATCGCCACGCCCTGGACGTTGCGGTGGCCGTAGGTGTAGATCAGCCGTTCGCGCGGGTCGCTCGAGGTGATGAAGGGGTTGTCCGGCAACGCGTTCCCGGTCTTCGCGTCCAGCCGCAGCACCTTGCCGCCGAGGGAATGGCGGTCCTGCGCGATCGACGCGCGCGCGGTGTCACCGGTGCCGACGAGCAGCGCGCCGTCCGGGGCGAAGGTCGGCCGGCAGCCGGAGTGCCGTCCGCTCGGGTTCACCGGCAGCCCGGTGAGCAGGTCCTTCACCTTCGACGCGCTCGTGCCGTCGGCGGCCAGCTTCCACGTGACCAGCCGGATGTCGACGGCCTTGCCGCCTTCCTGGTGGTCCTGGCAGGTGATGAACTCGCGGCTGGTCGCGAAGTCCGGGCTGACGACCATGCCGAGCAGCCCGCCTTCGCCCTTGACGAGGACGTCGGAGAAGTCGGCGCGCACCTCGGCCGCCTGCCCCTTCCGGATCAGCGCGAGCTTGCCGGGCCGCTGGGGCACGAGGATGCCGCCGTCGGGCAGGAAGCCGACGTCCCAGCCGTGCTCCAGGCCGCCGGTCACCGTCTCGACCTTGAACTTCCCGCTCGCGGCGGCCGGCGTGGCCGCGGGCGGGACGCTCTGCACCGGCTCGCTCGCCGCCCCCGAACAGCCCAGGACCAGCAGGGACACCACACCGATGAGACCCAGCGAACGCCGCATACGCCTCATCCTGCCATCAAGTGGTGAAATCGCCGTTCGCCGCCGAGCGCGTGAGGAACTCCAGGTCGGCGTCGCCGGAGAAGGAGTGCCCGGCGCCGGGCACCAGGTCCACCTCGGCGCCGGCCGCTTCGAGACGCCGTTTCGTCGTCACGGAGCCGACCATGGCGTCGTCCGCCCCGGCCACGGCGTACACCGGCATGGTCAGCCGTTCGAGGGCCGCGTCGCCGAATACGGGGAACGGACCGGTGCGGTACCGGTAGTGCGCGGCCACCAGCAGCTGCTGCGCCACGATCGGCGACGACTCCGGCTCGCCCACCGCACCGGCGACGGCCTTCCGCCGTCCCTTCTCGCCGAGCAGCCCCAGCAGCACGGCCTTGACGACGAACCCCTTCTTCATCGGGCCGAGGCCGACGGGGCACCGCAACGCCAGCGCGGCGACCCGCTCGGGCCGCCGGGTCGCGAAGTCGAGCGCGACCCAGCCGCCGAACGACGACGCCAGGAAGGCGGCGCGGCCGAGGCCGAAGTGGTCCAGCACCGCGTCCAGCCACCGCGCGTACCGGTCACCCGAGAGCGGCGGCCGGGCCTCGGCGCTCAGCCCGGGCTCGCCGATGATGTCGACGGCGTGCACCCGGAACCGCCCGGCCAGTGCCGGGATCCGGGCCGCCCACTCGGCGGAGTTGCTGCCGGAGCCGTGCAGCAGCACCAGCGCCGGGGCCCCGGCCGGGCCCGAGACCAGGACGAACGTCTCGCCTTCGGGCGTCGGGACGCGCACTTCGGCACGGGGGACGGGCCAGGCCCGCAGAGCGTCGAGGTACCGCTCGCGGAGGAGCGCGGCGCCGGCCTCAGACTTGTATATCATCATGCAAAGTACTCTAAACCTCCGTATCAAGAGGATTGATAGGGAGTGATCAGGAACCCGGGCGCACCAGCCCGGACTCGTAGGCGAAGACCACCGCGTGCACCCGGTCGCGCAGCCGCAGCTTGCCGAGGATCCGCCCGACGTGCGTCTTCACCGTCGTCTCGCCGATGTACAGCTTCGCGGCGATCTCCGAGTTCGAAAGCCCGCGCGCGATGAGGCCCAGCACGTCCTTCTCGCGTTCGGTCAACACCCCGAGCCGCGCGATGTCCACGGGATCGCGCTCGTCGGCGAGGTACCGGTCGAGCAGCCGCCGCGTGACCGACGGCGAGACCATCGAGTCGCCCCGCAGGACGCCCCGGATCGCGACGAGCATCTCTTCCGAAGGCGCGTCTTTCACCAGGAACCCGCTGGCCCCACCCCGCAACGCGGCGTACGCGTACTCGTCGAGGTCGAAGGTGGTGATGATCAGGACGCGCACGTCCGGCAGTTCGGCGCAGATCCGCGCGGTCGCGGCGACGCCGTCGAGCACCGGCATCCGGACGTCCATCAGCACCAGATCGGGGCGCAGCTCGCGAGCGAGGGCGACGGCCTCTTCGCCGTTGGCAGCTTCGCCGACGACGGTGAGGTCGTCTTGGCTTTCGACGATCATGCGGAGGCCGACGCGGACGAGCTGCTGGTCGTCGCAGAGGAGGATGCGGGTGGTCATGGCTGCACCACCAGGGTCGCGTGGACGCGGTACCCGCCGTCGGGCAGCGGGCCGGTGGTCAGCTCGCCGTGGTACATCTCGACGCGCTGGCGCATTCCCGTCAGCCCGTGGCCGGACGACGGGAGGGCCGGGGCCGGTGGTGCGTGGCCGCCGGTGTTCGTCACCTCGATGCGGACCTCCGGTGGCTCGAAGGCGACGCCGACGCGGCCGGTCGCGTCGGCCGGGGCGTGCTTGATCATGTTGGTCAGGGCCTCCTGGACGATCCGGTACGCCTGCAGCGCGGCACTCGCGGGCAGCGTGCCCGGGTCGCCGGTCACGTCGAGTGCGACGTCGCGCCCGGACTGGTCGACGAGCGCGCGCAGTTCGGCGAGCGTCGGCTGGGGACTGCGCGCCGCCTGGCCGGCGTGCAGGACTTCGAGGAGCCGCCGCAGCTCGGCCAGCGCGTCCCGGCCGGTGTGGACGATCGTGTCGAGCGTGCGGTCGACGGCCGCGGGGTCGCGGTGCCGGGCGAGCTTCGCGCCTTCGGCGTTCAGCACGATCACGCTCATGCTGTGCGCCAGCACGTCGTGCAGCTCGCGCGCGATCCGCGTGCGCTCTTCCGCGAGCGCCGCGCGGGTCTGGGCGGCGTCGCGCTTTTCCTCTTCGGCCGTGAGCTCCTCCTGCTTGCGGAAGAACTCCCCGAGCGCCCACGCCGCGATGTGCAGCGGCAGGATGCCGATCAGTGACAAGGTCGGGTAGCCGGTTTCCGGCGCGTAGAGGGTGACCCACTGGACGTCGAGGACGACGATCGCGAAGGCGATCGCCGCGGCGAACCACCGGTACCTCAGCTTCACGAGGTTGAACAGCACGACCGCCATCGCCAGTTCGGTGCGGCCGCGGTCGTACGCCCAGACGTCGTCGAAGTACACCACCGCCGCCCCGGCGATGATCAGCACCGCCACCGTGCGCGGGAACCGGCGGCGCAGCAGCAGCGGGAGCAGGAACAGCATCGGGATCGCGCGGACGGCGTACGAGCCGGAGCCGGCCCAGTTGGGGGCGAGGAAGACGAACACGGCGTACAGCGGCAGGTCCACCGTCCACCGGTGCCGGCGTACCCACTTCACGAATCGTTCCACGTCCCGAACGTAATGCCGGGGCCACGTCCGGGGCGTCCTTCCTCCGGCCTGATCTTGTCCTCCTCGGGGATGACCCGGCCGGCCGGTCCGGCGGATTCGGGGCCACCCCGGCCGTTCCTAGCGTCGGGATCATGTCGATCACCAGGGAATTCCTCCGCCATCCCATGCTGACGGGCGCGATCGCGCCGAGCTCGCCGCGGCTGGCCGAAGAGATGACGGCGGGCCTCGGCCTGGAACGCGCGTCGTGCGTCGCGGAGCTCGGGCCGGGCACCGGCGTGTTCACCGAAGCGATCCTCGCGCTGCTTCGCCCCGAAGCGCGCCTGACGGCCATAGAGATCAACCCGCGTTTCGCGGCCGTCCTGAGCGAACGCTTCCCCCGAGCCGACGTCGTCACCGGCTCGGCGGAACACCTGGCTCTGGACGGCGCCGACGTCGTCGTCTCCGGTCTGCCGTGGACGGCCATGACCGCGCCCCGGCAGCAGCGCATCCTCGACGCGGTCACCGCCGCACTCGCCCCGAACGGCCGGTTCACGACGTTCGCGTACGCCCACGCGGCCTGGACACCACCCGCACGCCGCTTCGCCGCGTCGCTGCGAAGCCGGTTCGCGGTCGTCGAGCGCACCCAGGTCGTCTGGGGCAACCTGCCGCCCGCGTTCGTCTACCGCGCGGCGCTCCCGGTGGCCGTCGGGAGGGCACGGCGTGGACAGCCTGCTGCGGCCACTGCTTGACGCACCCCCGGCGGTCGTCTACCTGGTTTGCGCCTTGGTCATCACGGCGGAAACCGCGCTGCTGCCGGGAATCGTGCTGCCGACGTTGTCGACGCTGCTGCTGATGGGGTTCCTCGCCGAGCGGGGCACGCTCCACCTCGGACTCGCTTGGGCGGTCGCCGTCGCCTCGGCCGTCCTCGGTGACCAGCTCGCCTACCTCGAAGGGCGCCACTGGGGACCGCGGCTGTCCCGCCGCGTCGGCCAAAAGAGGTGGCAGCGCGCGGAAACGGCGCTCGCGCGCTACGGCGTCCCGGCGGTGATCGCGGGCCGCTGCCTGGCCGGCGTCCGGACGCTGGTGCCGCGCGTGGCGGGCTCGGCGGCGATGCCGTACCGCCGGTTCGCGGCGGGCAGTGTGGCGGCGGCGGTGCTGTGGGCGAGCGCGGAACTGCTGGTGGGTCACACGACGGCGCTGGTGGTGTGAAGCCGTTCGGCGGTCTCGGCGTCCGCGGGCAGGAACGTCTCCAGCTTCAGCTCCGACACCGTGACGTCCGCCGCCGTCGCGAACGTCGTGATCGCGGTGATCAGCCGCAGTTCGCCGGCCGAGGTGGCCAGCCGGACCGGCACCGCGAACCCCAGGTGCTCCGGGCCGGGCGCGGACGGCGGCGGCAGGTAACCCTCCAGCTCGGCGAGCTGGGCGGCCAGCCGTTCGTCCGGGGTGCGGGCCAGGTCGTTGCGCAGGCGTTCGAGGATGTGCCGCGCCCAGTCGTCGAGGTTGCGCACGCGCGGCGCCATCCCGTCCGGGTGCAACGCCAGCCGCAGCGTGTCGACCGGTTCGCGCAGCAGCTCCGGCGCGACTCCCTCGGTGAGCAGCCGGAACCCGTCGTTCGCCGCGACCAGCACGCCGTAGCGGTCGACGACGATCGCGGGGTAGGGCCGGTGGCCGTCGAGCAGCCGCCGCAGCCCGTCGAGAACCGGCTTGATCGCCGGGTCGTCGAGCCGCGTCTCGGGGTACGACGGGGCGAAACCGGCGGCGTGGAGCAGGCCGTTGCGCTCGCGCAGGGGCAGTTCCAGCGACTCGGCGACGCGCAGCACCATGCCGCGGCCGGGGAGCGAGCGCCCGCTCTCCATGAAGCTCACGTGCCGCTGCGTCGTCCCGGCCCGCAACGCCAGGTCGAGTTGGCTGAGGTGCCGCCGCGTGCGCCAGTCCTTCAGCGCGGTTCCGAAGTTCACGGTCCCATCCTGCTCGTCCGCGCCATTCCCCGCGGGGAATTGAGGGCATTCCCCGCCCCGGCCAGGCTCACCGCATGACGAACTACGGCCTGGTCATCCCGACCTACCAGCCCATCCTCGACGCCGGGCGGACCGCGCCCGAGCTGGTCGCCACCGCCGTCGCCGCGGAGGAGCTCGGCCTCGACTCGGTCTGGGTCGGCGACACCCTCGCGCGGGCACCCCTGGACGCTCTCGCCGTCCTGGCCGCCTTCGCCGCCCGGACGTCGCGGGTGACCCTGGGGACGTCCGCCCTGCTCCCGGCCCTGCGTAACCCGATTTTGACGGCGAACCAGCTGCTCAGCATCGATTTGCTCAGCGAAGGACGGCTCACGGTGGCCGTCGGCGCCGGGTTCGCCGGGCGCAGCGAACCGGAGTTCGCGTTCGCCGGCGTGCCGTGGGAGCGCCGCCGGGCCCGGCTGGACGACATCGTGGCCCTCTGGCGCGCGGTGTGGAGCGGTGCTTCCTCCTTCCACGGCTCGGTACTGCACCACGACTCGCTCCCGGTGTTCCCGGCCCCGGCTCGCCCGGGCGGGCCGCCGGTGTGGCTGGCGGCGTACACGCCGGGCGCGCTGGAGCGCGTCGGCCGGCTGTACGACGGCTGGCTGCCGTACCCGCCGGATCCCGCGGACTACGGCGCCGGCCTGGCCGGGATCCGGGCCACGGCCACCCGTCCGGTGACCCCGGCGCTGTTCGCGACGGTCCTGGTCGAGGACGACGCCGATCGCGGGCAGGCGTTGCTGGAGGAGTACTGCGAGCGCAACTACGGGCGGCCGGCGGCGTTCGTGCAGGGGATCCAGATGCAGGTGTGCGGCAGCGCCGCGGAAGTGGCGCGGCAGCTGCGGAAGTACGAAGGGGTGGAGCACTTCCTGCTGCGCATCGCGAGCACGGACCCGAAGGTGTTCGACGAGCAGCTGCCCCGCGTCGCGGAGGTGGTGAACCTGCTGCGCGAGCAGCCGTGACCGGAAACCTGTCGGGGGTGGCACGTAGGCTGGGACCGTGACCGACGCTCCATTGTCCGGACTCCTCACCGCCATCCTTCCCGACCCGGCCCTGCGCGGCGTGGTCGAGCGCGCCGGCGCGCCGCTGCTCGAGCTGCAGGGCCCGATCGCCGCCCGGCAGCTCGTCGCCGCCGCGCTCGCGGCCGATGCCGGCGCCGGCAAGCCCGTGCTCGCCGTCACCGCCACCGGCCGCGAGGCCGACGAACTGACCGCGTCCCTCGGCGCGCTGCTCGGCCGCGGCAAAGTGGCCGACTTCCCGAGCTGGGAGACCCTTCCGCACGAGCGTCTCTCCCCGCGCGCGGACACCGTCGGCCGCCGCCTCGAGGTGCTGCACCGGCTGAAGACGGGGGACGACGACCTGCGCGTCGTCGTCGCCACCGTCCGCAGCCTCATCCAGCCCATGGCGCCCGGGCTCGGGTCCCTCGCCCCGGTCGACCTCGTCGTCGGCGAAGAACAGAGTTTCGAGGGCCTCCTCGAACGGCTGGTCGAGCTGGCCTACACCCGCGTCGACATGGTCGAGAAGCGCGGCGAGTTCGCCGTCCGCGGCGGCATCCTCGACCTGTTCGGGCCCACCGCGCAGCACCCCGTCCGGGTGGAGTTCTGGGGCGACGAGGTCAGCGAGATCCGCGCGTTCGCCGTCTCCGACCAGCGGTCGCTGCCCGGCGAGATCCCTCGGGTCACCGCGCCGCCGTGCCGGGAGCTGCTGCTCACCCCGCCGGTCAGGGAGAAGGCCGCGGAGCTGGCGAAGACGTTCGAGGCCGACGCGCACCTGGCCGAGATGCTCACCAAGCTCGCCGACGGCATCCCCGTCGAGGGCATGGAGGCGCTCATCCCGGTCCTCTGCGAAGGCGAGCTGGAGCTGCTCACCGACGCGATGCCGGTGGGCACCCACGTCCTGCTCACCGACCCGGAGAAGATCCGCGCCCGCGCCGCCGACCTCGTCCGCACCGGCCAGGAGTTCCTCGAAGCGTCCTGGACGACGGCCGCGGCGGGTGGCCAGGCCCCGATCGATCTCGGCGCGTCGGCCTACCGCGGGCTCGACGAGATCGCGTCCCACGCGCAGGACACCAAGCGCGCCTGGTGGACCATCACCCAGCTGACCAGCGAAGACCCCGACATCTACCGCGTCTCGGTCGAGGCCGCGCCCGCGTACCGCGGCGAGCTCGAACGCGCGACGGCGGACCTGCGCGCGCACATCGCATCGGGCGGCACGGCGGTGCTCGTCGTCGCCGGGCAGGGCACCGCGGCGCGCGCGGTCGAGCAGTTCTCGGCCGCCGACGTCCCGGCCTCCCTGGCGGGCGACGGCCTGCGGAGCGCACCGGCGCCGGGCGTCGTCACGGTCACCTGCGGCGGCCTGACCGACGGTTTCATCTCGCCGGAACGCGCCCTCGTCGTGCTCACCGAGTCGGACCTGACCGGCCGCGGCTCGGGCGCCGGAACGTCCACAAAGGACCTCGCCACCAAGATGCCGTCGCGGCGGCGCAACGCCGTCGACCCGCTGGCGTTGAAGGCCGGCGACTACGTCGTGCACGAGCAGCACGGCATCGGCCGGTTCGTCGAGATGGTCCAGCGGACGGTCGCCGGCGCCACCCGCGAGTACCTGCTGCTGGAGTACGGCTCGTCCAAGCGCGGGCACCCGGGCGACCGGCTGTTCGTGCCGACCGACCAGCTCGACGAGGTCTCCAAGTACGTCGGCGGCGAGCTGCCGACGCTGAACAAGCTCGGCGGCTCCGACTGGAAGAACACCAAGGCCAGGGCCAAGAAGGCGGTCAAGGAGATCGCCGCCGAGCTCGTCCAGCTCTACGCCGCGCGCCAGGCCGCGCCCGGGCACGCGTTCGGCCCGGACACGCCGTGGCAGGGCGAGCTGGAGGACGCTTTCCCGTTCACGGAGACCAACGACCAGCTCGCCGCGATCGACGAGGTCAAGGCCGACATGGAACGCGGCGTCCCGATGGACCGCGTCATCTGCGGCGACGTCGGCTACGGCAAGACGGAGATCGCCGTCCGCGCCGCGTTCAAGGCGGTGCAGGACGGCAAGCAGGTCGCGGTGCTGGTGCCGACGACGCTGCTCGCCCAGCAGCACCTGAACACCTTCACCGAGCGCATGCGCTCGTTCCCGGTGAAGATCCGCGGCCTGTCCCGGTTCTCCGCCAAGAGCGAGACCGACTCGACTCTGGAACAGCTGGCCAGCGGCGAGGTCGACATCGTCATCGGCACGCACCGCCTGCTGCAGACCGGCGTCCGCTGGAAGGACCTGGGCCTGATCATCGTCGACGAGGAGCAGCGCTTCGGCGTCGAGCACAAGGAGCACATCAAGGCGCTGCGCACGCACGTCGACGTGCTCACCATGTCGGCGACACCGATCCCGCGCACCCTGGAGATGTCGCTGGCCGGCATCCGCGAGATGTCCACGATCCTCACCCCGCCCGAGGACCGGCACCCGATCCTGACGTACGTCGGCGCGTATGACGACAAACAGGTCGGCGCGGCCATCCGGCGCGAACTGCTGCGTGACGGCCAGGTCTTCTACGTCCACAACCGCGTCTCCTCGATCGAGAAGGCCGCGCGGCACATCCGGGAGCTGGTGCCGGAGGCGCGGGTCGTCACCGCGCACGGGCAGATGAACGAGGACAAGCTCGAGAAGATCATCCAGGGCTTCTGGGAGAACGAGTACGACGTCCTGGTGTGCACGACGATCGTCGAGACGGGTCTCGACATCTCGAACGCCAACACGCTGCTGGTCGAGCGCGGCGACCTGCTGGGGCTGGCCCAGCTGCACCAGCTGCGCGGCCGGGTCGGCCGCGGGCGCGAGCGCGGGTACGCGTACTTCCTGTACCCACCGGAGGCCCCGCTGACGGAGACCGCGCACGACCGCCTGGCGACGATCGCCCAGAACACCGAGCTGGGCGCGGGCATGGCGGTCGCGATGAAGGACCTGGAAATCCGCGGCGCGGGCAACATCCTCGGGGCGGAGCAGTCGGGGCACATCGCCGGCGTCGGCTTCGATCTGTACGTGCGGTTGGTCGGCGAAGCGGTCGACGCGTTCAGGCGGCACGCGGGCGCGGAGCCGACGGAGGAAGAGGAGATGGCCGACGTCCGCGTCGACCTCCCGATCGACGCCCACATCCCGCACGACTACGTGCCGGGCGAGCGGCTGCGCCTGGAGGCGTACCGCAAGATCGCGGCGGCCCCGGACACCGAGGGCCTCGACGCGGTCCGCGAAGAGCTCATCGACCGGTACGGCCAGCCGCCGGCCCCGGTCAACCGGCTGCTGTCGGTGGCTCGCTTCCGGCACACGTGCCGCGAGGCGGGCGTGACGGAGGTGGCGGTCCAGGGCAACACGATCCGGTTCGCGCCATTGCCATTGCTGGACTCGCAGATGGTGCGCTTGAAGCGGCTGTACCCGAAGGCGACGTTCAAGGCGGTGACGAACACGGTGTCGGTCCCGAAGCCGACGGAGGGGCCGGCCGGCGGCCGAATCGGCGCACCGACGCTGCGGGACGAAGAGCTGCTGGAGTGGTGCACGAAGCTGCTGCTCCAGCTGACGAGGAAACCGGCGGCGGTGTAAAGGCGGGTGGACACCCGGCGCCACATCGGGGGACTTTCCGTTGTGGCGCCCGGGTTCTTGGCGGGCGCGGCTTTAGGTTCGGTCCATGCAGGAAAAGCGAGGGCCGAACATCCGGGGCAGGCAACTCGGGGAACGGCTCCTCCGGCGCATGGCCGAACGGAACTGGGGCGTCCGCGAGATGTCGCGGAAGCTGGACATGAGCGCCCAGTGGGTGTCGTCGGTGACCCGGGGGCTCCACCGTCCTGAGCCGGTGCACCTGGCGCGGTTCCTGACGACCCTGGGCTTCCGCGGTGCCGAATACCGCGAGCTGATGGCGCTGGCTGACGAAATCCGCAAGCCGGGGCTGCTGGAAAGTTATGCCGGCAGCTGGCAGGTGCGGACCCTGGCCTGGCACGAGGAACGCGCTGCCGAGATCGCGGCGTTCCAGGATTTGATCCTGCCGGGACTGTTGCAGACCGCAGAGTACGCGCGAAGCCTCATGATCGAAACCGGCAACGCGCCATCGCCGGACGGCATCGATGAGCGAGTGTTCGCGCGCATGGCCCGGCAGTTGGTGCTCACTCGTCGCCCGAGGATCGAATTTCGGTTTTTCATCCACGAGTTCGCCTTGCGCCTGCCGGTCGGCCGCGAGGATCGCTCGGTCATGCGGGACCAGATGGCCCATCTGCTCCGGGTCTCGGCCCAGGCCAACGTCTCGATCCGCGTGGTGCCCGTGCGACTCGGCGGCCACCCGGCCATCTCGGGTCATTTCAAGCTCATCGAGTCGACTGAATTCGAGCCCGTGGTCTACCTCGAAAGCGAGATTTCGTCACTCTTCCTCGAAGCGCCGGACGAGATCGCTGTCTATCGCCAAGTGGTGGCCCGACTGGGTGAGGTGGCACTCGACGAGGAACAATCGGCGGCTTTTATCGCCGAGCTGGCGGAATCCGGGACACCAAAGACCGTGAAGGCGGCATCCTCACCGCCTCCACCTCAACCTGGCGCGAGCTGCTCACCCGGCTCCGCTAACCAACGTCGCTGAACATCGGCGGCAGAGCCTCCGCCAACCCCATCCGCACCGACTCCACGGGCACCGGAACCGCCCCGGCCCCCGCCATCGGCAACGGCCGGGGGTTCCGCGGCATCCGCGATCCCGCGCCCCCGCCCCTGCCCGGGTACACCAGCAGCCCGCGCGCCGGGTCCGGGACCGCGTCCAGGGCCGCCGTCACCGCCGGCAGCGACCTGAACGCGTCTCGCCTCTCCTCCGTCAAAAACTCGATCTCCAGTACCACTCCCCAGCGGTGCTCGTGCCAAACCCACTGCTCAGCGCCGTTCGTCAGCGCCGCTTCGGTGAGCGCGTCCCCTTGAGCCAGGCGCCACAGCGAAGCCGAATGCTCCCCGTCGAACACTTCGATGGTCAGCCAATGGTCCATAAGTCGACATTACCGCCGCCACGACCTCATGGGTGTTGCGTTTCGGGGGCGATGGTGTGAGAGGGTATGGCCTGTGATGCGGATCATGGGGCGCCCTCGCGCGCTGGTCGCGGTCGTTGCCGGTGCACTTCTGCTCGCCGGGTGCGGCTCGGGCCCCAGCCAGGTCGGCAGTGCCGTGATCGTCGGCGACCGGTCGGTGTCCCTCGACCGGGTCCAGTCGATGATCGACCAGGCCGTCCGCGAACACCCGTACGCGCAGAAGCTCGCCAGTGAGCACAAGCTCGACCTGCTGGGCCGCGAGATCGTCCGGCAGACCGTGCTGCACGAGCTGACCCTGCGCGCGACCAAGCAGGAGAACCTCGTCGCCGACCAGGCGAAGGTCGCCGGGCTGGCCGCGCAGGTGACCGCCGCCCCGGTCACCGACACCGGGCAGGGCGACCAGGTCGCCGCCACCCAGATCGTCTCGAAGCTGCGCGACCGGAACGAGGTCGCGAGCGACGTCCTCCTCGAGCAGGAGCTCGCCCGGAAGGTGCTGCCGAAGCTGTCGGTCGGCGCGGACTACGTCGGCATCAGCGCGACCGGTGACAACGACCAGGCCGCCCGCACCCGCGCCTTCGACCTTGCGAAGGAGTTCGCCGACAACCCCGCCAAGGTCGCGGGGGTCGTCCAGCAGGCGCAGCAGGAAGGGCAGCAGGCCCAGCAGACCGGGGCGCCCGGCCCGGGCGGGTACTCCGCCGGCCAGACCGCCGAGCTCTTCGGCGCCGCGCAGTACCCCGGCCTCGCGCAGACCGCGCTCTTCGGCTCCGAAAAGAACAGTGTCGTCGTCTTCCAGGCGCAGAAGCCGCAGAGCGCGGACTGGTTCGTCTTCGTCATCCGCGCCCGCGGCACCGACAAGGCCGTGCCGGCCGACCAGGAAGCGCAGAAGCCGACGGACGCGCAGCTGACCGCGATCGGCACCCGGCTGCTGCAGCCGTACCTCGGCCAGAGCGGCCTGCGCGTCAACCCGCGTTACGGCGTGTGGGATCTTGTGGGCATGAACCTCGTGCCGAACTCCGGCGCCACCCAGGGCGTCGTGCTGCCCATTCGCGGTGCCGCGACCGCGCAGCAGTGAGCACGGGTGTCGTCGTAGTCGTCCGCGGGACGACGCTGCCCGGTGCGGCGCTCAAGATCCTGCGTGACGCGGATGCCGTCTACGCCGCCACGGACGTCGATCCGGCCGCGTTCGGCGTCCCGGCCGTCACCGAGGCGCCTTCCCTGGTCGACGTCGTGCTGCTCGCCGGGTCCCGGGACGAGCCCGCGGCCGCACTGCTGATCGCGACCGGCGCGGACGTCATCGAGACGCCGGTGCCGCCGCTGGTCGAGGCCGCCGAGGTGATGGACCGGCTCCGCTCGCCGGGCGGCTGCCCGTGGGACGCGGTGCAGACGCACGATTCGCTGCGGCAGTACCTGGTCGAGGAGACCTACGAGCTGCTCGACGCCATCGAGGAGGGCGACCGCGAGGCGCTGCGCGAAGAGCTCGGTGACGTCCTGCTGCAGGTGCTCTTCCACGCGCGGGTCGCGGCCGAGGACGCGGAGGACCCGTTCGGCATCGACGACGTAGCCGCGGCGCTCGTCGCGAAGCTGGTCGGCCGGCACCCGCACGTCTTCGCCGGCGCCGACCAGGTGCACACCGTCGAGCACCAGAACGTCAAGTGGGAAGAGCTGAAGCAGCGCGAGAAGCAGCGTCGGTCCATTGTGGACGGCGTGGCGCTCGGCCAGCCCGCCGTCGCGCTGGCGGGCAAGCTGGGGCAGCGCTCCGGGCGCGCGGGCATCCCGCTCGACCTCTTCCCCGAAGGGACCGCGGCGGCCGCCCAGCTGTTCCGGATCGCGGCCACCGCGCGCCGGGCGGGCGTCGACGCCGAGGGCGAGCTGCGGGCGGTGGCGAAGCAGTTCGCGAAGGACATCCGGGCCGCCGAGCAGGCCGCCCGCGACGCCGGGCTGGAGCCGACGACCCTGGAGGCCGACGGCTGGCGGAAGTTCTGGCCGGCGCGCCCAGTGTGACCGCTCGATGTGACGCAGCGCACACTCGAGTGAGAACCGTTTCCGAGCACCCGGCGTCTTGCCTGGTGTGAAGCACACGCCACTGGAGGACGCCGACGAGGACCACCTCGTCCGGCGCACCGCCCAGGGCGACCGCGTGGCGTTCGAGGAGCTCTACCGCCGCACGGCGCCCTGGCTCGCCGTGCGCCTGCGCCGCCGCTGCGCGGACGAGCAGATCGTCGCGGAGGTCATGCAGGAGACGTTCCTGGCCGTCTGGCGGGCCGCGGCGTCGTTCGCGGGCGCCGCGACCGGCGGGAGCGCGGTCGGCTGGCTCTGGACGATCGCCGCGCGCCGGCTGGTCGACGCGTTCCGGCGCCGGGCGCACCACGCGCAGCCGCCGCCGGCGGTGGCCCTCGACGTCGCGCCGGTGGTGGCGGCCGAGGACGAGGCGCTGGCGGCGACGATCGGCGACGAGGTCGGTGCCGCGCTGCGTGACCTCGCACCGGAGCTGCGGGCGGTGCTGCAGGCGATGGTGCTCGACGGGCTGACCGTCCGGGAGACCGCCGTCCTGCTGGGGCTGCCGGAGGGCACCGTCAAGACCCGGGCGCGCCGGGCCCGGATCGCGTTGCGGGAGGCACTGTCATGAACCATGCGCCGGAGCGGCTCATCGTCGCGTACGCGACGGGCGACGACCTCCCGGGTGACCAGCTGTGGGGTCTCGAAGCCCACTTCGAGGCGTGTCGCGAATGCCGGGCGCGGCTCGCGGAGGCCGCACCGGTCCAGCCGGTCGTGGACCTGGTCTGGGACCGGCTTTCGGCCGAGGTCCGGCGGCCGGTCGTCCCGCCGCGGCGCCGGAGCCGCTGGCTCGACACCTGGGTCACGCCGGCGATGGCGCCGTGGCTGGCGATGATCGTGGCCGTCACGCTGGTCGCGCTCCTGCTCGACAGCGTGTGGGGTGCGGTGCTCGACGTGCCGGCGGTGCAGCTCTTCGCCCCCGTGCTGCCGGTGCTGGGGGTCGCCGTGTCGTGGGCGCGGGGACTCGACCCGGCCTACGAGGTCGTCACCGCGACCCCGCGGGCGGGGCTGTACCTGATCGCCCGGCGGACGGTGGCGGTGCTCGCCGTCGTCCTGCCGGTGCTGGGGGTCGCCGGGTGGCTGACCGGCACCCAGCCGGCGCTCTGGCTGCTGCCGAGCCTGGCCTGCACCACCGGCACGCTCGCGCTCGGCGGCCTGATCGGCGTCAGCCGGGCGGCGTACACGCTGGTCGGGGTGTGGGG
Source organism: Amycolatopsis sp. NPDC058278 (assembly GCF_042881395.1). Lineage (NCBI taxonomy): Bacteria > Bacillati > Actinomycetota > Actinomycetes > Pseudonocardiales > Pseudonocardiaceae > Amycolatopsis > Amycolatopsis sp. NPDC058278. The sequence continues at coordinate 23,594 of NZ_JBHVXZ010000089.1, forward strand.
GGCGATCGTCGTCCTGCCGGCGTTCGTCCAGCGGGGGCAAGCGTTTTCGCTCGGCACCGGCGCGCTGCCGGTGTGGGCGGGGGTCTTCGCGCTGACCACGGTGGTCGTCGCGCTGCGCGGGCCGGCGTTCACCCGGCTCGGCGCACGTCATTAGGTCTTCAGGGAGGAAAAGCATGCGGGCAGTGGGGGCCGCCGAGGTCGCACCGGCGACGTACGCCTGGGAAATCCAGGCGCGGGAGCTGAAGGTGCGGGTGGGGCGGCGGAAGATGGCCGTGGACGGACTGGACCTGTCCCTCGGCAAGGGGGTGCACGGGCTGCTCGGCCCGAACGGTGCCGGCAAGACGACGCTGATCCGCGCACTGGCGACGGTGCTCCGGCCGGCGTCGGGCAGCCTGTCACTGCTCGGCACCCCGGCCGGCGGGAGCTCGGGCCAGCGTGAGCTGCGCCGCCGGATCGGGTACCTGCCGCAGAACTTCGGCTACTACAAGCGGTTCACGGTCCGCGAGTTCGTCGAATACCTGGCGTGGCTGAAGGAGATGTCCAAAGAGGACATCCCGGGGGCGGTCCAGCGGGCGGTGGAGCGCGTGGGCCTGGCCGACCGCGCGGACGACCGGATGAAGACGCTCTCGGGCGGAATGGTGCGCCGGGTCGGCATCGCCCAGGCGATCGTCAACGACCCGGAGATCCTGCTCCTCGACGAGCCGACGGCCGGCCTCGACCCGGCGCAGCGGGTCCGCTTCCGCGAGCTGGTCCAGGAACTGGGCCGCGACTCGTGCGTGCTGATCTCGACGCACCTGGTCGAGGACGTGGCCACGGCGTGCACGGACGTGGTGCTGTTCGCCGAGGGAAAACTGGTGTTCCAGGGAACGCCGGACGAGCTGGCCGCCGCGGGCACCCTCGAGCACGGGGGCGACAGCCCGATCGAGCGCGGCTATTCGGCGCTGCTGAACCACGAGCCGGGCCGGGGGGCGTGGTGATCTTCCGCATCGAACTCCGGCGCTCGATCGCGCCCTGGGCCGGTCTCGCGCTCGTCGTCCTCGCGCTCGCGTTCTTCTTCCTGCTCTCGGGGCCGTGGTGGAAGGACCCCGCATCCTGGTCCGCGAACACCACCACGACCGCGCTCTGGGTGCGGTACCTGCTGCAGACCCTCTGGGCCGTCGTGGTCGGCGCCGGGGCCATCCAGGGCATGCGCGACAGCCGCTCCGGCATGACCGAACTGCTGGCCACCACACCGCGGCCGGCGTGGCAACGGGCGATCCGGCTGGCCGGTGCCCTCGGCGCGCTGACCGCGCTGGCCTACCTGGTCGTGTTCGGGGTGGGCGTCGCCGAAGTCCTCGCCCACGACGGGTTCGTCTCGGCCGCCTTCGTCCCCGTCCTGGGCGTCGGGGTGCTCGGCGTGGTCGCCGGTGGCTGGCTGGGGCTGGCCGCCGGGCGGCTGCTGCCGCACCCGCTGACCGCACCCGGGATCGCCGTGCTCGCTTTCGTCGCGACGGTCCTCTGCTGGATGTCGCTCGAACAGGGCCTGGATGCCGTCCTGCCACGCCGGGCCGGCCCGCTGGGACCGGCGCTGGCCCAGCCGCGCGGGTCGATGGTGACGACCACCGTGTCGCTGGACGCCGGGCAGGCCGCGTGGTTCCTCGGCCTCGCCGTCACCGGGTTCCTGCTGCTGTCGGTGCGGTCGGTGCGGGCGCGGCTGCTGAGCCTGCTGCCGCTCGTCGCCGGGGCCGCCATCGCGCTGCCGCTGTTCCCGGCGGAGGCCCTCACCACCGACAGCGTCGCCGCCCGGAAGGTCTGTGACGGGCCGGTCTGCGTGGCGGAACTGCACCGGGATCGGCTGGCCGCGTTGGCCGGCCCCGGGCGTGAAGCGCTCGCGATGCTCGCGAAGCTGCCCGGAGCGCCGACGCGGGTCGAGGAACAGGTTGCGCCCGTCTTCCCGCTCGAACGCACCCAGCGCGACCCCGGCGTCGTCCTGCTCGACTTCCAGCGCAACGACGCACTCCTCACGGCGGACGCGAGCGAGCTGCGGGTGGCGGTGCTCTCCGGGGTCGGCGTGCCGTCCTGCGAGCGGCCGAGTGAGCCCAGCCTGTCGGACACGGGCGCCCGGATGATCGCAGCGGCGTACTTCACCGGGGAGCTGAAACCGCTGCCCGAGCTCTTCCGGAACTGGTTCAAGAGGCAGTCCGGCCCGATCGAGCAGGCGTGGCAGCAATTTCGGGCCCTGCCCGCGGACGTCCGGTTCGCGCGCATCGTCGCGCTGCGCCAAGCGTTGCTGACGTGTCAGGGCGATCCGATGGACACGCTGGTGCCGGGAGCGCTCCGATGAGGTGGGCGGCGCTGTACGCCCGCTCGCGGCAGCTGCCGGCGGCGTTCGGGGCCCTGCTGGTGGCGACCTCCGGAGTCTGGTTCCTGGGCCGGGACTCCTGGAACGCGATCCTCGTCGCGCTGGCGCTGACCACGGCGGTCGCGGTGGCGGCGACCGGGCTCAGCGGCCAGGACCCCGACCTCGACCGGACCGCGGCGCTGCCGTGGCCGGTCCGGCGGTTCGCCCACCTGGCGCTGATCGCGATCGTGGCCGGGGCGGTGGTGCTGGGGGTGCAGGAGCTGGGCTCGTCGGCGGTCGCCGCGTCGATCATCGTCCGCGACGCGGCCGGGCTGGCGGGGTTGGCCGGCCTGGCGGCCACGACCGCGGGCGGCCAGTTCGGCTGGACGCTCCCGCTGGCCTGGGCCGCGGTCAGCCTGTTCGTCCCCAGCGGCACGTCTACGACCGACCAGGTCACGGCGTGGCTCCGGCAACCCGCGGAAACACCGGCGGCCACCTGGACGGCGGTGATCCTGGCGATCGCCGGGGCGTTCGCGTACACCGGCTGGGGCGGCCGCCGCTGACGTGAGAGCCTGGGACCATGATGGGCGGCCGAGCCGAGCACCCCGAGCTCTGGGAGTTCCTCGAAGCACGGCACCCCGGCGAGGTCCTGTCCGGCACCGTCGCGGCGATCGAACCGTTCGGTGTGTTCGTGGCGTTGGACGACGGCCCCGATCACCCGGTCTTCCCCGGCGTCGGGTTCGTCTCCTACCCCGAGCTGTCGTGGCGCCGGTTCGCGGCCGCCACCGAAGTCGTGCGGGTCGGCCAGTGTGTCTCGGGGGAACTTCTCGTGTTCGACACCACGAATCTGGAAGCCAGGCTGTCCTTGCGGGCATTGCAGCCGGATCCGTTCCAGGCGTTCGCCGAGCACACCGCGGTGGGGCAGGAGCTGCGCGGCCGGGTCACCCTGCTGACGTCGATCGGTGCCTTCGTCGAGGTCGCCGACGGAGTCGAAGGGCTGGTCCGGGAGCCCGCCGGGGAAAGGCGGGCCGGTGCCGGAACAACGGTCGTCGTGACCGGGATCGACCGGGAGCGGCGCCGGCTCACCCTCGCCTGGCGCTGCCGGCCCGGTCCCGGGTGACGTTCAGACGTTGCGGATGTTCGTCTCCAGCTCATGGGGCTCCCGGTCCCAGTCTTCGACGCCGAAGGCGAGGATGCGTTCCGGGTGGATCCGGATCACCGCGTCGTCGAAGTGGTTGTCCGGCAGGTTCACGCCCACCAGGGCCTCCGCGCGGCCGCGGATCTCCAGGCACCGCACCCGCCACGGGTTCGTCGACGGGAGGTCGTCGACGACGAACGCCACGCGGTCGTGCGTCGCGATGTTGCGGAACTTCTTGCTGGTGCGCAGGTTGTGCCCGGTGACGTCGATGGTCTTTTCGTCCGGGTTGTAGCGGAAGCCGACCGGGTTGGCCTGGAGGGTTCCGTCCGGCTGCTGGGTCGCCAGCCGCCCCAGCGGCTGGGCGGCGAGGTAGGCGAGTTCTGCTTCGGTGAACATGCTTCCAGCCTCGAACTTCAAGCTCCCTTGAAGTCAAGGACCAGCGAAGCGAACCTCGCGCCGATCCGGCGGTGGGCCGCCGGGGACGGGTGGAGGTCGTCCGGCAGCGGGAGCTCCGCGAAGTCCTCCGGGCCGTACAGCGAAAGGCCGTCGAGGTAGCTCAAGTGAGGGTCCTCGATCTGCCGCTGCGCCACGATCCGGGCCAGCTCGGCCCGGATGACCTCCAGCGTCAGCTTGCCCGCCGCCCGCTCGGCCGGGTCGCCGGTCGCGCGGAACCGGACTTCACCGGCGGCCAGTGCCGCGTGGTCGAAGTCGCCCGGCCCGGGTGTCCGCTCGTGGATCGGGCAGTACAGCGGCGAGACGACCACGAGCGGGGTGTCCGGGTGGCCGTCGCGGATCGTGTCGAGGAAGCCGTGCACGGCGGGCCCGAACGCGCGCAGGCGCATCAGGTCCGCGTTGACCACGTTGATCCCCAGCTTGACGCTGATCAGGTCGGCGGGCGTGTCGCGCAGCGCCCGCGCGGTGAACGGGTCGAGCAGCGCGTTGCCGCTGAAGCCGAGGTTGACCAGCTCGACACCGGCCGCGGTGGCGGCGAGCGCGGGCCACGTCGTCGCGGGGCTCGCCGCGTTGGACCCGTGGCTGATCGAGCTGCCGTGGTGCAGCCACACCCGGCCCGCGGGCACGGGCTCGACCGGCGCGTCGGTGCGCAGGGCGATCAGTTCGGTGAGCTCGTTGTGCGGCAGCCAGAGTTCGACGTCCTTGGGCTGCCCGCCCAGCCCCGCGAACCGGACGACACCGGGAGAACCCGTGGTGAGCGAGGACGCCCCGGTCGCCATGTCGACGTTCAGGGTGCTGCCGCCGGCCACGCTCGCCTGGGCGGTGAGCTCGCCGTCGACGAGCAGGTCGTACACGCCGTCCGGCCGCGGCGGGGTGCCGGCGTACACCTGCTTGGTCGGCAGCGTCTCCAGCTCGACGACGTCGGCCCGGGTCCGGAACCGCAGCCGGACGCCCGCGGGCTGCGCCTCGGCCATGGCGAGCCGGGGGTCGCTGTTCTGCGCCCGCGCGCGAGCCGGGAGCCGGTGCGGCACCAGGCCGCGCCCGGTGCGTTCGAGTTCGAGTGCGCCGCGGACGAGGTCCGCGGTCAGGGGGATGTCGATCAAGACCGTGGCCAATCGCGCAGGAGGGAATCGAGGACGTCGAGGATGCGGACCCAGCTCTCGGGCGCGGGCGGCGAGCTGTGGTCGAACCCGCCCTGGGTTTCCAGGCTGACGAACCCGAGGAAGACGCTGCCCAGCAGCCGCACCGCGTGCGTCTCGTCCGGGCCGGTCAGGTCGTAGCCGCGGAGGATCGCGCGCATCATCTCGGCGTGCCGGGGCCCGGCGCTCGCGGCGGCGGTCTCCGCGTCGAGCCGCAGCTGCGCGGCGGCGTACCGGCCGGGGTGTTCGCGGGCGTAGTCGCGGTAGACGTCGGCGAAGGCGACGAGCGCGTCTCGTCCGGCCCGGCCCGCGAGCGCGGCGGCGGCCCGGTCGGCGAGCTCGTCCAGCGCCAGCAACGCGATCTTCGTCCGCAGCTCGTGCGCGTTCTTGACGTGCGAATACAGGCTGGCGACCTGGACGCCGAACCGCCGGGCCAGCTCCGACGGTGTCACCGCGTCGAAGCCCGCCTCGTCGGCCAGCTCCGCGCCGGCGCGCACCACGCGTTCCGTGGTCAATCCTGCCCGAACCATCAGCCCTCTCCCGGTTGCCTAAAGCCATGGTAGATCAACCTAAAGGCTTTAGGCAACCGGGTTCAGGAGAACAGCGCGTCCGCCCAGCTCGACTCGCGGGTCACCCCCGGCGGCACCGCGAAGTGCGCGGAGCCGGTGTGCTGGACGTACTCCATCATCGCGTCCTTCGACGACAACGCCTGCTGCATCGGCACGTACTGCTTCCGGGTGTCGCGGTTGAACGCCAGGAAGAACAACCCGGCTTCGAGGTGCCCGACGCCGTCGGAACCGTCGACGAAGTTGTAGCCGCGCCGCAGGATCCGGACCCCGTTGAGCGCCTGGTGCGAGGCGAGCCGGACGTGCGCGTCCTCCGGGATCACCTTCTCGCCGCCCGCGCCGCCGACGTCGAGGTCCAGCTCGTCGAACTCCGCGGTCTGCCCCAGCGGGGCGCCGGTGCCCTTCGTGCGGCCGATGATCTTCTCCTGGCCGTCGAGGGTCTCGCGGTCCCACGTCTCGATGTGCATCCGGATCCGGCGCGCCACCAGGTACGAGCCGCCGGCCATCCACGCCTGGCCGTCGGCCGCGGAGGCCCACACCTGGTCGCCCAGCACGTCGGGTTCCTCGGACTTGATGTTGTTCGTGCCGTCCTTGAAGCCGAACAGGTTCCGCGGGGTCTGCTGCGCCCGTGACGTCGACGAGCTGCGGCCGAAGCCGAGCTGCGACCAGCGGACCTCGGTGACGCCGAAGCCGAGCCGCACCAGGTTGCGGACCGCGTGCACCGCCACCTGCGGGTCGTCCGCGCAGGCCTGGATGCACAGGTCGCCGCCGCTGCGGGCCGGGTCGAGCTTGTCCTTCGGGAACAGCGGCAGGTCGATCAGCTGCGGCGGCCGCTTGGCCGCCAGGCCGAACCGGCCGTCGAACAGCGACGGCCCGAACCCGATGGTCAGCGTCAGGTTCGACGGCGGCAGGTCGAGCGCCTCGCCGGTGTCGCCGGGCGGGGCGTACGCGCCGTTGCCGACCGCGCCGTTCGCGACGACCTCCTGGCCCGCCGTCATCCGGCGGGCCGCGTCGGTCCACGTCTTGAGCAGGGCCCGCAGCTTCTCGCGGTCGGTGGCTGTGACATCCAAAGCCGCGAAGTGCAGGTTGGCCTGCGCCGGCGTGACGATCCCGGCCTGGTGCTCGCCGTGGAAGTCGACGGTGTTCGTCGACGCCTCGGCGTTGCCGCTGGTCGCCTTGTCGATCCCGATGCCGGCGGCGGCCCCCGCCCCGGCGAGCGCGACACCCGCGCCCGCCAGGCCGAACAGCTTCCGCCGCGAGACGCGCGTGCCCTCTGTCTGCGTGCCCTCTGCCGACGTCACTTGGAGACGACCTCCGCAACCTTGCTCAGCGGTTCGCTCAGCGCGTCGACGGCCGAGGCGAACTCCTTGACCTGGTCCTGGGAAAGGTCGGTGTACAGCTTGAAGCCGTCACCGGCGCGCTGCTTGTCGAGCAGCGCCTGGACGTTCGCGAACTCCTTGTCCAGAGTGGACACCAGTGCCGGGTCCTTGGCCTGCAGGACCGGCCGCAGCGAGGTGATCGCGCCCTTCGAACCGTCCACATTGGCCTGGAAGTCCCAGAGGTCGGTGTGCGAGAAGGCCTCTTCCTCGCCGGTGATCTTGCCGGTCGCGACCTCGTCGAGCAGGCCCTTCGCGCCGTTCGCGAGGTCCAAGGCGGACAGCTCGAGGGTCTTCGTCTTGGCGACCAGGTCCTTGACGTCGGTCACCAGCTTGTCGGCGATCTGGCCGCTGTCGGGCTGCAGACCCGCCTTGAACAGGTCCTTCTCCAGCCGGTGGAAGCCGGTGAACTGCTGGTTCGGCTCGAGGTCGGCCTCGCGGACGTCGATGGCCGGGTCGAGGTCGCCGAACTTCTCGGCCACCGGCTCGATCCGCTCATAGTAGACGCGGGTGCGCGCGTACGCGGCCTTCGCCTCGTCGACCTTGCCCGCCTTCACCAGGTCGGCGAACTTCGCCGTCTCGTCCTGCAGCGCGGAGGTGTTGTTCGCGATGTAGTCGGCGTAGCTCTTGGTGGCCTGGGCCTTCTGCGCGTTCGTGTCGTTCTGCTTCGCGACGCCGCCGGTGACGGTGAAGTCGCCGCGGATGCCGTTGCCGGCCATGCCGGGCTTGCACGCGGTCTGGTACTTGCCGGCGTCGGCGACCTCGACGATCAGCCGCCGGTTCAGCCCGGGCGCGATGTTCTCGACCTCGCCCATGATCCGGTCGCCCTCGGCGTAGAGGTAGAACTCGGTGACCTTGGTGCCCTTGTTGGTGATCTCGAAGGTCACGTTGCCCGCGCCGGCCGTGGTCGCGGAGACCTCGCACGCGGTGTCGGACGCCGAGACCTTGATCGGGCCACCGCCGGCCGCGGCACTGCCGGTGTCGCTCTTGCTGTCGCACGCGGCCAGCGTCACCAGGACGGCGGCGCCGGCCAGTACGGCCAGCGCGGGGGTCTTGCGCACGGTCACTCCTTCGAGGCGGCCGCGGCGGCGGGTGCCGGCGCGGTCTTCTTGCTGGGCTTGAGGAAGAGGGGCAGCACGATCGCGACGTAGGCGATCCAGGCGACGGCCTGCAGCACGGTCGTCTGCTGCGAGTAGTTGAAGATGCCCTTCAGCAGCGCGCCGTACCAGGACGTCTCGGGCAGCGCGTCCGACGCGTCGAAGGCCAGGGTGCCGATGCCCGGGAGGAAGGCGGCCTCCTGCAGGTCGTGGAGGCCGTAGCCGAGCACGCCCGCGGCGACGAACACCAGCAGGACGCCGGTGATCGTGAAGAACTTGCCCAGGTTGAACCGGACAGCCCCCTTGTAGAGCAACCAGGCGAGCACGACCGCGGCCGCGATGCCGACAGCGAAACCGATCAGCGGCCGCACGGTGTTCGATTGCGCGGTCTGGACGGCGGAGTAGAAGAACACCGCGGTTTCCAGCCCCTCGCGCCCGACGGCGAGGAACGACAGCAGCAGCACGGCCGCGGGGCCGACGTCCAGCGCGTCGTCCATCTTCCCGCGCAGTTCGGCGGCGATGCTCTTCGACGCCTTGCGCATCCAGAAGATCATCGCGGTGACGAACACGACGGCGACGATCGACAGGCTGCCGCCGAGCAGCTCCTGGTGCTCGAAGGACAGCTGCGCGGTCGTGTAGGTGAGGACCGCGCCGACGGCGATCGACAGCAGCACCGCGGCGCCGACGCCCGGCCACACCCAGCGCAGCGCGTGGCGCCGCTCGGTCTTGACGAGGAAGGCCACCAGGATGCTGACGACCAGCGCGGCTTCCAGGCCTTCGCGCAGCCCGATCAGCGCGCTCGAGAACAACACCGGTCCGCCTCCCTGAGTTTCTGCTTCCGAGATGGTTTTAGGTAAGGCTCACCTGTAAGTCCAGTGCGCGTCGGCCGGCTCGAAACGATGCAACCGGACAAATAGGGCATCTGCCCGAAGTTAGGTTAGGGTAACCGCAGGTCAGGGCCCTGCGCGTCGACTCGATAACGAATTCTGTGATTTCGCTGGCAGCGGCCTCGGGTTTACCTTTAGTTTGCCTGGTCAGGCGATCGAGGGACCGCCTTCGGGGGTTCCGGGTGGCGGAGCCCCCGGCCCGGGGCGAAGCCCCGGAGCAACACAGTCCCTCTTGAGTGGCTCCGTAACCTGTTCGGGTGGCCGATACCGCTCAGCCGACCGTCACGCCTCCGTCGCCGCCTCCGGGTGGCCCGCCCAGGCGGTACCTCGGCCGGATCGCCCTCGCGCTGGGACTGGTGGTCACCGGGGTGGTCCTCCTCGTGACCATCGGTGTCCGGAACCCCGACGCGCCCGCCGCGTCGCCGCCGGTCCAGCCGGCGCTCGCCATCCCCGAACAGCGTCCGCAGCCCGGCGCCGAAGCACCGCGGGCCGGGCTTGCCGCGCCGGTCGACCGGCCGCAGGTGTCCGACCGGGCCGAACTCGACGCGTGGGCGACCCGCGTCGCGGGCAAGACGCACGTCCCGGTGCGCGTGCTGGCGGCCTACGGGCGGGCGGAGATGTGGATGCAGCGCCAGAAGGCGACGTGCCACCTGTCCTGGGCGACGCTCGCGGGCATCGGCCGGGTCGAGAACGAGCGCGGGGAGTTCGACCTCGCGGCGATCGGCGCGGACGGCCGGGTGGCGAAGCCGGTGGTCGGCCCGCCGCTGGACGGCTCGCCGGGCGTCCCGGCGGTGCACGACAGCGACGGCGGCAAGCTCGACGGCGACAAGTCGTGGGACCACGCGATCGGCCCGATGCAGTTCCTGCCGTCGACGTGGAAGAAGTACCAGGAGCGCGCGAACGGCGACGGCGGTACCCCGGACCCGCAGAACATCGACGACGCGGCCTTCACGGCGGCCCGGTTCCTGTGCTCGGGCGGCGACGACCTCGGCACGCCGGCCGGCTGGTGGCGGGCGATCCTGTTCTACAACCAGGCCTTGGCGTACGGCCAGGACGTCTTCAGCGCGGCGGACGCCTACGCGGAGGCGAGCGTCGCGCCCTGATGCGTCAGAGTTCGCGGTCGGCGAGCAGCGGCGTGACGGCCATCAGCACGAGCAGCAGCAGCCCGGCGTAAGCACCCAGCGTGGCGAAGATCGACATCGTGGTCCCTCCCTGTTCGGTCTGGAACCAGCTTCGCCGGACGAGGGCGTGCCGGACATCGGTCGAGGGGCCTGCCCCGGTCGGCCGAACGGCCGAGGTGCCCCGGGCCGTTCGGCCCTGGTCGCCTCAGGGTTCGCGCAGCGCGATGCGGGCCTTGACCTCGTTGATCGCCTCGAGGTACTCCGGCACCGGGTTCATCGCCGAGGCCATCCGCATCTGCGCCAGCGCCTCGACGAACCGGCCGAGGCGCTGCAGCGTGCGGCCCAGGACGAACCGCGCGTAGTGGTCGGTCGGGTCCAGTTCGAGCACCCGGGTCAACGCCTCTTCGGCGCGCCGCAACTGAGCGGAGTGGAAGTAGGCGCGCCCGGCCAGCAGGTGCACCGACGGTTTGTCCGTTTCGGATGCGAGGAGGGGCTGCAACGCCTTCAGCGCGTCGAGCGGGCGACGGCGGCCGACCAGGTCTTCGGCCTGGCGGAAGGCATGGAACCACGACTCCTCGGGAGGCTGCGAAGCAGCTGCGGCGTCCGTCATGGTCATTCCCACGTTACCCCGGGAGAAGGGGGTTGCACACGCCTGGAAACGGGGGACGTGATGGACTGTGCCGCCATGAGCAGCGGGTACCGGGGCCTGGCGCCCTACCTCTACTACTCCGACGCCACGGCGGCGCTCGCCTGGCTGACCAGGACCTTCGGCTTCACCGAGGAGGTCCGGTTCTGCGACGCGGCGGGCGAGGTCTTCCAGGCGACGCTGCGCGCGGGCGACGCGCGGATCCAGCTCGCCGGCGTCGGGCCGGACTACTGGCAGGCCAAGGGCGTCGACGGCCCGGTCGGCCAGCTCAACATCGTCTACGTCGACGACGTGGACGAGCACTACGAGCGGATCTCCGCCGCGCTCGGGGACGAGTGCGAGCTCGATCCGCCGCAGGACCAGCCGTACGGCGCCCGGGTGTACACCGTCGCCGATCTCGGGGGCAACAGCTGGACGTTCTGGCAGCAGACGTCGGAGACCGTCGAGCTGCCGCCGGGCTGGCAGGCGATCCGCGCGGAGGGCTGAGGCCCGGCCGCTACCGGCCGTGCCTCCAACGGGTGAACTGCCGCGACGGCTAGGCTGGGCGCGAAACCGCAGGCACGACGCACCGAGGAGCATGGCGTGGCTCTCATCGAGCAGGTAGGCGCGCGCGAGATTCTGGACTCGCGCGGCAACCCGACGGTCGAGGTGGAGGTGGCTCTCGACGACGGCACCCTGGCGCGGGCCGCGGTCCCGTCGGGTGCGTCGACCGGTGAGCACGAAGCGGTCGAGCTGCGGGACGGCGACACCGGCCGGTACAACGGCAAGGGCGTCGAGCGCGCGGTCGCCGCGGTGCTCGACGAGATCGGCCCGGAGATGGTCGGCATCGAGGCCGTCGACCAGCGGATCGTCGACCAGAAGCTGGTCGACCTCGACGGCACCCCGGCGAAGTCCCGCCTCGGCGCGAACGCCATCCTCGGCGTCTCGCTGGCCGTCGCGAAGGCCGCCGCCGAGTCGGCCGAGCTGGAGCTGTTCCGCTACCTGGGCGGCCCGAACGCGCACGTGCTGCCCGTGCCGATGCTGAACATCCTCAACGGCGGTTCGCACGCGGACAGCAACGTCGACGTCCAGGAGTTCATGATCGCGCCGATCGGCGCGGAGACCTTCCGCGAGGCCCTGCGCTGGGGCGCCGAGGTCTACCACTCGCTGAAGTCGGTGCTGAAGGGCCGCGGCCTGTCGACCGGTCTCGGCGACGAAGGCGGCTTCGCGCCGAACCTGGCGAACAACCGCGAGGCGCTCGACCTGATCCTGCAGGCCATCGAGAAGGCCGGCTACACCCCGGGCCGCGACGTCGCGCTCGCCCTCGACGTCGCCGCGACCGAGTTCTTCGCCGACGGCGCGTACACCTTCGAGGGCACCAAGCGCAGCGCCGAGCAGATGTCCGCCTACTACGGCGAGCTGCTGGCGAACTACCCGCTGGTCTCCATCGAGGACCCGCTGAGCGAGGACGACTGGGACGGCTGGGTCACCATGACCGCCGAGGTCGGCGAGAAGGTCCAGATCGTCGGCGACGACCTGTTCGTCACCAACCCGGACCGCCTGGAGGAGGGCATCACCCGCCGCGCCGCCAACGCGCTGCTGGTGAAGGTCAACCAGATCGGCACCCTGTCCGAGACGCTCGACGCGATCTCGCTGGCCACGTCGTTCGGCTACAAGTCGATGATGAGCCACCGCTCCGGCGAGACCGAGGACACCTTCATCGCGGACCTGGCGGTCGCCACCGGCGTCGGCCAGATCAAGACCGGTGCCCCGGCCCGCGGCGAGCGGATCGCCAAGTACAACCAGCTGCTGCGCATCGAGGAGACCCTCGGTGACGCCGCCCGGTACGCCGGCGAGCTGGCCTTCCCGCGGTTCAGCGCCGAGGCCTGACGCCGATGGCGGACCGGGGGAGGACACGCGGCCGCCGTGGCGGTGGCGGCGGGGCATCGCGGGCCAACCGGCCCGCACCGGCCCGCCGCCCCGAAGCGGCGCGCCGCCGCACCGGCGACCCGGAGACCACCAGGGCCCGGCTGCGCCGGGGCTTGGCGGCGAAGCGGGCGTCGGGTGCGGCGAAGGTGCTCGGCATGTCCACCACCCGCCGCGCGGCGGTGGTGGCGATCGTGGTGTGCGCGCTGGCGTTCACCATCGCCGTGCCCCTGCGCACGTACCTCTCCCAGCGGACCGAGGTCCGCGAACAGCAGGCGCAGCAGGCCCAGCTGCAGCAGGAGGTCGCTCAGCTCCAAGGCCGCAAGGCCGAGCTGAGCGACCCCGCGCAGATCGAGGCCGAAGCCCGCCGGCGGCTGCGGTACGTCAAGCCGGGCGAGACGCCGTACATCGTCCAGCTGCCGGAGGACAAGGCGCCCGACGCGGCCCCGCCGGCCGGACAGCAGCAGGTCGCGGGCAGCTCCTGGTACGAGAACCTGTGGAACCAGGTCTCGGGCGGCTGAGGGGCACGCTCTAACCTGATGCGCGTGAACAGCACGCAGCAGCACCGGTTCGAGCCCGTCACCGACGCCGACCGCGAGATCATCGCGGAGCAGCTCGGGCGGCCGCCGCGGGCGTTGCGCGCCATCGCCGCGCGGTGCCCGAGCGGGCACCCCTCCGTGGTGCAGACCAGCCCGCGGCTGGAGAACGGGACGCCGTTCCCGACGCTCTACTACCTCACCTGCCCGAAGCTGAACTCGATGATCGGCACCATCGAGGCGTCCGGGATCATGAAGGAGATGACGGAGCGGCTGACCACCGATCCCGAGCTCGCCGCGCAGTACCAGCGCACCCACGAGGTCTACCTCGCCGAACGGGACGCCATCGAGCCGCTCGGCCACCAGGTCACCGCCGGTGGCATGCCCGGCCGCGTCAAGTGCCTGCACGTGCACGTCGCCCACGCCCTCGCCGTCGGCCCGGGCGTGAATCCGTTCGGTGACGAGACGCTGGCCCTGCTTAAGGCCAACGGGTGGCCCACGGGGGACTGCGCCGCGTAACACTCGCGCGTTGTGAACAGATAACTGGTCTGGGTGAGCGAAAACCTCGATCGCGACTCTCGATGGGCTGAAACCTCGCCGTGCATGCGGCAGGCTGTGTCCCGAAGACGGCGATCGATCCGGCCAGGAGGGCTCTGAGCATGCGTGTGCGGCGGCTGCCAGACGCAGTCGGGAGCTACGCGCGAAGATTCGGGATCCGCCACCGCACCGCGTACCCGCTGATCACCGGCATCCTGGCCGTGGTCCCCGCGCTGGTCGCCGGTGGTGGCACCCTCGGCTGGCTCGGTGGGCACACCCGCGACGCCGCGCTCGCCCAGGGCTACGACCCCGGGCACGCCGCACTCCAGCAGATCGCCGTCGACGGCACCCTCCCCGGTGCGCCCACCCCGATGCCCCTGCCGGCCTACGAGCTCCCCGACGGCCCGCTCGGCATCCCGGCCACCGCGCTCAAGGCGTACCAGAACGCCGCCGACATCCTCGGCCGCGAGCTGCCCGCGTGTCACATCGACTGGGCGCTGATCGCCAGCATCGGCCGGATCGAGTCCAACCACGCGCGCGGCGGCTACGTGGACGGTTTCGGGACCACCCGCGAGCCGATCCTCGGCCCGCAGCTCAACGGCCAGGGCGGGTTCGCCGCGATCCCGGACACCGACCAGGGCCTGCTCGACACCGACCCGGTGTGGGACCGCGCGGTCGGCCCGACCCAGTTCATCCCGGGGACGTGGAAGGGCTACGCCTCCGACGGCAACGGCGACGGCAAGTCCGACCCGAACAACCTCTTCGACGCGGCCCTGGCCACCGGCCGCTACCTGTGCTCCGGCGGGTTCGACGTGGCCAAACCGGACCAGCTGCGCGGGGCGATCTACCGCTACAACAACTCCGACACGTACGTGAACACGGTGATCCTGTGGGCGGACGCCTACCGCAACGGGATCATGCAGGTGCCGGACAGCACGGTGCCGGTCGGCGCCCCGAACGCGGCGGCCCTGCCCGCACCGCCGTCGATCCCGCCCCCGCCGGTCCCGGCGACGACGGTTTCCACGCCGCCGCCGACCACGCCGGCCACTTCGCCGCCGCCGACCACGTCGTCGCCCACGTGCGTGCCGCCGACGACTACGACGGCCGTCCCGACGACGATCACGAGCTTCACGACCGTGCCGGCACCGACCGGTACCACCATCGAGACCACCACCACGCCGACGAAGACCACGCCGCCCGAACCGACGTGCGGGCAGATCGTCACGTCGGTGCCCACGTCGGTCGTCCTGATCACGACCACGCCGCCGACGCCTGCGCCCTGACGCATCCGCGCCGGTTAGGGTGATCGCATGCCTCGTGTTGCCGCGATCGACTGTGGGACCAACTCCATCCGCCTGCTCGTCGCCGAGCTGACGCCGCGCCACGACGGCACGGTCGACCTGCGCGACCTGCACCGCGAGATGCGGATCGTCCGGCTCGGCCAGGGCGTCGACGCCACCGGCGAGCTGGCCCCCGAGGCCCTCGAGCGCACCCGGGCCGCGCTCGCCGACTACACGATCGCCGCGCGGCGCAAGGGCGTGGAGAAGGTCCGCATGGTCGCCACGTCCGCGACCCGCGACGCGAAGAACCGCGACGAGTTCTTCCGCATGACCCGCGAAACCCTCGGCGTCGAGGCCGAGGTGATCAGCGGCGACGAAGAGGCGCGGCTCAGCTTCACCGGCGCGGTGGGCGAGCAGGACCCGGACGACGGCCCGTTCGTGGTGACCGACGTCGGCGGCGGCTCGACCGAGCTGGTCCTCGGCACCTGGGACGGCAAGCGGGCCGACGTCCTCGCGGCGAAGTCCGTCGACATCGGCTGCGTCCGCATCACCGAGCGCGCGCTGAAGAGCGACCCGCCGACGGCGAGCGAGATCGCGACCGCCCGCGACCTGGCGGGCAAGGTGCTGACGGACGCGTTCGACGTGGTCGACGTCGCCCGCGCCCGGACGTGGATGGGCGTGGCGGGCACGGTGACGACGCTGTCGGCCATCGCGCTGGGGCTGCCGGAGTACGACAGCGACCGGGTGCACCTGTCCACCTTGAGCGCGGCGGACATCGACCGGCTCGCGTCCCGCCTGCTCAGCGAGGACCACGCCACCCGCGCGGCCAACCCGGTGATCCACCCGGGCCGGGTCGACGTGATCGGCGGCGGCGCGGTGGTGGTCCAGACCCTGGCCGAGCAGCTGGCGGCCCGGGGCGGCCCGACGGAGCTCGTCGTCAGCGAGCACGACATCCTCGACGGCATCGCCCTCTCCCTCGCCTGACCGACCGTTCGGCCGCCCGGAAGGGCTTGTGCCGCAACGGAACCCAGGGTGAGCGCGTGATGACCTGCTGTCCGCGCTGGGCCGTCCGGAGTATCCGAATTCCTCCGTTGGTTGTGCTCCAACCAGGTGGTCCTGACGACCGTCACACATTTGCAACACCGCAGTCCTGTGATCAGCTTCGCCGCCCCCGATAGCGTGCGTCCCATCTTTCGGGCAGACGGAGATGGAGGGGATCATGCGGCGTTCGCGCAGGCTCTGGGGACCCACGGTGGTGATGACCTCGCTGGCGCTCGTGCTGGCCGCGTGCGGCGGCGGCTCGGGCAGCAACTCCACGGGGGCCGGCGAGACGAACCCGGACGGCACGGTCAGCGTCTACGGCACCGAACCGCAGAACGCGCTGGTCCCGACCAACATCAACGACCTGGGCGGCACCAAGGCGATCCAGGTCATGTTCGCCACCCTGGTCGGGTTCAAGGGCGCGGACGCCAAGCCGTTCAACCTGATGGCGGACTCGATCACGACGACCGACTCCAAGGTCTACGACATCAAGATCAAGCAGGGCTGGAAGTTCCACGACGGCACCGAGGTGAAGGCGCACAACTTCATCGACGCCTGGAACTACGGCGCCTACGGGCCGAACGGCCAGCTCAACACCGACTTCTTCTCGAACATCGAGGGGTACAAGGACGTCCACCCCGAGGACGAGAACGCCAAGCCGGCCACGGACAAGATGTCCGGCCTGGTCCAGAAGGGCGACTACGAGTTCCAGGTGACGCTGGACGCGCCGTTCTCGGTGTTCGACATCAAGGTCGGCTACCAGGCGTTCGCGCCGCTGCCCGACGCGTTCTTCAAGGACCCCAAGGGCTTCGAACAGCACCCCATCGGCAACGGCCCGATGAAGTTCGTCTCGCGGACGCCGAACCAGGACATCAAGCTCACCCGCAACGACGACTACAAGGGTGACGACAAGGTCCACTTCAAGGACCTCGACATCAAGATCTACGCCAGCCAGGAGACCGCCTACCAGGACCTGCTGAGCGGGCGGCTCGACTTCATGGAGGCGCTGCCGCCGTCGGCGGTCGCGGGTGGCAAGTACAAGAACGACCTCGGCGACCGGCTGGTCACCGGCCACCTGCTCGGGATCAGCACCATCGCCGTGCCGTACTACGTGCCCGGCTACAACAACCTCGAACTGCGCAAGGCCATCTCGATGGCGATCGACCGCGCGCAGATCACCAAGACCGTCATGAACGACACCTACGTGCCCGCGGACGGCTACATCTCGCAGGGCATCCCGGGTGCGCGTCCCGGTGTCTGCCAGTTCTGCAAGTTCGACCCGGCGGCGGCCAAGGAGGCCTTCCAGAAGTCCGGCTTCCAGGGCAAGCTGACCATCGCGTCCAACGCGGACGGTGGCCGCAAGGAACCGCTGGTCGCGGCCTGCAACAGCATCAAGAACACCCTCGGCGTCGAGTGCGACTTCGTGCCCGCGACCGACTTCGGCCAGTGGCGCAGCATCGTCACCAAGAAGAAGCTGACCGGCATGGGCCGCTCCGACTGGTCCGCGGACTACCCGTCCATCGAGGACTTCCTCAACCCGATCTACAAGACCGGCGGGTCCTCGAACGACTCCAGCTACTCGAACCCGCAGGTGGACGCGCTCCTCGCGCAGGCGGACGCCACCGCCGACAAGGACGCGGCGGTCAAGCTGTACCAGCAGGCCGAGGACCTGATCGCCAAGGACCTGCCGTCGATCCCGGTGTGGGACGAGAAGGGCGTCGCGGCGAAGTCGAAGAACCTCAAGTCGGCGGCCCTGGACTTCCGGCGCATGCCGGACTACCCGTCCATCGAGGTCCTCAAGAAGTAGTGGCGCGCTGACCTGCCGCAACCACCACCACGCCGTCGTGAGTGGACTTGATTGTTAGTTTAGTTCTCGGTTG